>JAYVPZ010000073.1:0-2650 GCA_043757105.1 Aestuariivirga sp.
GCTGCTGCGCCGAAACACGCTAAAACTTGCGGTTTCACGTCCAAAATCCAGCGCATAATCGCGCCATTCACCGCTGGCAACATGACGCCCATAAAGCCCGAGAATCATGCTGAGCTCGGTACGATCAAACCTAATTTCCTTCGGCCATACCCCAGCAAATCTCAGCAAAACTGAGGTTTCACCCACTTCATTAGCACCAGACATCGGCAACCATCTGAATCAGTGTCATTATACTGTAATATTGCAGCCGCAGGCTTGTTTTTGCAAGCAGGTAAAATTCCCCAGTTTTGCCGCAATTGCACCAAGTCTTCGACACGATACAGGGGGATAGTTCAATTGTTGCCTCGACAGCCCGGCTGGTTCGCTTCGGTTTAGCCCCCCAGCCCCCCGCGGCGAATTTAACCAGCCGGGCCCCCTGTTTTTAAAAGACTTTAGTGAGTCTGTTTGTGTGTTTAGTTTTCAAGGCGGCTGCCGTTGCAGTCGCCTTTTTTTGTTGGATACAGACTTGACGAAACAGCGGCGATTTCCAATATCCCCGCCAAATATTTAGGGGCGACCATGGCAATATCGACGACGAAAAAATCTGATCAATCTGGAAAACCACAAGCCTTTCAAGCCGAAGTTGGCAAGCTGCTTCATATGATGGTGCATTCGGTTTATTCCGACCGCGACGTATTTTTACGCGAGCTAATCTCCAACGCTTCTGATGCTTTGGACAAACTTCGCTACGAGGCGATAGCCAAGCCTAAACTTCTGGAAAAAGACGCTAAGCTCGAAATCACCATGAAGTCAGATAAGACGGCAAAGACTCTGACAATTAGCGACAGCGGTATTGGTATGTCAGCCGACGAGTTGAGTGACAATCTCGGCACCATAGCAAAATCCGGCACCCAAGCTTTCATGGAAAAAATCAAGGACGCGCCAAGCCTAATCGGGCAATTCGGCGTTGGCTTTTATTCAGCCTTTATGGTCGCATCGAAAGTCGAAGTTTTCTCACGCAAAGCGGGCTCTAACGATGGCCATGTGTGGACGTCGGATGGC
This sequence comes from Aestuariivirga sp., assembly GCA_043757105.1. GTDB lineage: Bacteria > Pseudomonadota > Alphaproteobacteria > Rhizobiales > Aestuariivirgaceae > Aestuariivirga. The sequence goes on from JAYVPZ010000073.1 coordinate 1,042, forward strand.
GAAGGCACATTCACCGTCGTCCCCGCTTCTGATCTTTCGCGCGGCACTCAAATTGCTCTGCATTTGCGTGAAGATGCTTCAGACTATTTAGAAGATTGGAAGCTTGAAGAGGTTGTGCGTTCTTACTCAGATCACATCGCCCACCCTATTATGTTGCAAGGCGAGAGCGATCTGCGTCAGATCAATTCTGCGAGTGCCATTTGGATGCGCAGCAAGAATGAAGTGACGGCGGAACAACACAAAGAATTCTTTGGCATTCTCAGCCACGCAACAGATGCGCCAGCTTTGACGATCCACTACCGCGCCGAAGGCCGACAAGAATACAATGTGCTGCTCTATGTGCCAGGCGAACGCCCTTTTGATCTTTATGATCCTGAACGCAAAGGCAAACAGAAGCTTTATGTGAAGCGCGTTTTCATTGCCGATGATGTTGGCTTGTTGCCACCCTATTTGCGTTTCGTGCGCGGTGTCATCGATAGCGTCGACATGCCGCTCAATCTGTCGCGCGAAATGCTGCAGAATAATCCAGATGTGGCGGTCATCCGCAAAGCTGTGGGCAACAAAGTTTTGAGCGAGCTTAAAAAATGTGCGGAGACTGATCCAGATACCTTTAAGAAAATTTGGACTCTGTTTGGCCCGGTGATCAAAGAAGGTCTGTATGAAGATTATGAACGCCGCGACCAATTGTTTGAGGTGACGCGTTTTAACTCCACCAAGCGTGAAAACATCGCGCTGAAAGACTACATTGCTGATCTGAAAGAGAATCAGACGGCGATTTATTATCTGACTGCAGAGGATGCCAACAAAGCCAAATACAGCCCGCAACTTGAAGGTTATAAAGCGCGTGACGTGGAAGTGCTTTTACTCACTGATCCCGTGGACAGTTTTTGGGTGCGCACCGCTTTGGGCTTTGAAGGCAAGTCGTTTAAATCAGTGGCGCAAGGAACGGCTGATCTTGATTTAATCACAGCAAAAGATGAGCCAACAGCGACTAAAGCCGATGAGCCTGCCAGCACAAATTTAGTTTCGGCGTTTAAAGAGGTTTTGGGCACCCGCGTTTCCGACGTGCGTATTTCGAAACACCTGACCGACAGTGCCGTATGTGTGGTTAATGATGGTCAGATGGACCGAACACTTGAAAAGCTGCTTTCACGCCAAGCAGATTCTGGTGTGGCCGTGAGTGCTCCTGTGCTTGAAATCAATGCGGGTCATGATTTGATCAAGGCGCTTGCCAAACTAGCGCAAAACAAAGGTGCTTCGTCGGTCGATGATGCAGCGCATCTTCTGCTCGATCAAGCTTTCATGCTTGAAGGTGAAGTGGTGGCCGAGCCCGATGATTTTGCCAAGCGGCTTGCGAAAATTATGCTCAAGGCTGTTGCCTAAGACTCGGGTCTGCCTCTTGTAAAAACGGCTGTCTTCGTTTTCGAGGGCAGAAAAAAGTGAAGGGTTGCGCGGGCGCAAACAAACACGAATATGCCGGTCGAGTAGTCCGGCTCTGAGAGTGCTGCTTAACACCCACGCTTTTGTGGCGATTTTTGCTGCTGGTGAACGAGCCACCTCTTGAGCTGGACGGTACGAGACCGTTCTTGAGCCAAGACAGAGCGACTTG
>JAYVPZ010000074.1:0-10303 GCA_043757105.1 Aestuariivirga sp.
GCACTTGGAAATTCCGCTGGTCTTTCTGGCGCTGCATTGGTCGTCACTGATTCAATATTTGCAGCGGAGTCAGTGGTGAACTGGATTGGTTCTGGCGCACCTCAATTGTCGGATAGCGTGTCACGGCAAATCGCGAGGGCAGAAAAGACTGTGGCAGGCGAGGTGTCCCGCCCCGCTCCTCCAGCAGTCCTATGAGAGGGAAGCAATAATGGCAATTTCCGGTCTTGGCCCCCACGGTGAAATCGCCCAGTCTCCGGATCGCTTGCGTATTTCTGCAGAAGAAGTTGAACGCGCACGCCAGGGAAAATTCCAGGTTGCCGTTGTTCTGCACACCACAAAAAGCGATTGGGCCAAACAGCATCTCGTAGGCATCGCGAAGACTCTTGGTGATCATGGTGCTGCAATCATCGAAGTGGTCGACTGCAATTTTTCCGCGGCGACGCAGAATTCCAGTTTTGAACGCCTTATTCAGTCAAGGCCAGATGCGATCATCAGTTTACCTGTTGGCAATACCGTCATGGCGGATGCTTACCGCAAGGCTGCAAGGGCTGGGATAAAGCTTGTGCTGCTCGACAACGTGCCCACAGGGCTGTTGCCAGGCACCGACTATGTCAGTCTGATTTCCGCAGACAATTTCGGGTTGGGACAGATCGGCGCAGAACTGCTTTCGCCACATGTTGTAGCCGATGGTGAAGTTGGTATCCTGTCTTACCGCAAAGACTTCTACGCCACCAACGAACGAGAAATAGCATTCCGGCGTTGGATTGAAACAAGAAGGCCCGACGTCAACGTGAGGCAGGGCGCATTTGATGAACCGGCACACGCGGGAGAAACTCTCAGTCGCTTGCTCGAACTGCATCCCACTATATCGGGCGTTTTTGCAGTATGGGATGAAGCGGCAATATTTGCCATGGCGACAATGCAAACCAACGGATGGGCTATGCCGATGACAACAATCGACCTTGGCGAGGAAGCCGCACAAGCCTTGGCTGAAGGAACAATCATGAAAGGCGTTGGCTCACAGCGCCCCTATGATCAAGGTGTTGCTGCCGCGCGAGCAACATTGCTGTCACTCATCGACCGCCAGCCGCCGCCATGGCTGGCACTTCCCGGTCTTGCAGTATCGCGGGCAAACATCATCGAATCTTACCAAGTCATCTGGCACATGCCCCCGCCAGCGAAACTTGTAAAAGCGGTTCTGGGTTAGCGACCTGATCTGCATTCCCTAGAACGGGTTCGAGATTGACGATTAAACTAGGCGTTCAGTCCCGACATTTGATGGATTGGATCCGTGATGAATTTTTTTGGTTCGGTTGTCCAGATTTTACAAATGTATTCGTAAACTAACATGAATTTAATGTTGGAACTAGGATGATCAGAAAATACGGTTGCGGCAACATAACTCAATAGGATGAATGCGACATCTAAATTTCTAGGACTTCGCTTCGGCAGCTGACACCATGGGTCCCTAAAAGTGCAGCCGTGCCCATTTCCGTAGAAATTAAAATACTGAAAATTATAGATTAATTTATTGCATCGAAGCTTTGACTGTTTGATCTAGGCCCTAACTATGTTGCAGTTTTAAGAGGGGTCATGTCCTCAATTGCTCTGCTCACAAACTTTCGATCACCTTAGACTATAATTTCCGGCCTAGTTGCCTAGTGACTAGCTGGAAACATCGTTAAGGTTATGCAGCAAAATCGGTGTCATTTAGCTGATTCCGCTATGTGGTCTTTCTTCGCTATAGTATCTGAGCCAATCCTCCAACTTTGAACGGGCGTCGTCGAGGCTCTTGAACCAGTGGGCGTTAAGGCATTCACTGCGTCTATTGGCTTTTAAGAGCGGCTGAAGTCCAACACTACAACGTGATACCCTTTGTGTAAGCTCACAGATCAAGATCGCAAGAAGCAAACTCTCTGCCCTGATCGACACGGATTATTTTTGGACAACAATCTTCTCCACATGTCTTTTCCAGAGTCCTTACGACATTTTCAGCGCGGCAACTGAATCGCGGATCAATGACTGGAAAGAACTTCGCAAAAGATGTCGACCACTGTTAGAACCCGCGGATTCCATAGGCCAATGATTATGCCAAAATTGATTTGACGTTTGTTGCACTTTTTGTTTTGGCTATTATGACAGTGTTGTTGCGAGCAACGGTTAATCTGTTCAATAATTATTTTTTGACGCGCTATTTGAGTTAATCATCCGAGACCGCGATAGGGTGGAACACCTTGGTCAGGCAGCCATACACCGCTTGGTCTTGGACCTATCTGATAAAACCTGACGTCGGACAAATTGATAACTATTTCTTTTTGCGCCTTACCAGAATTGTAATGCCTCGATCAAATTTGGTAACGTTTTTTGTGATTGCAAATCTAGGAACCTTCTCTGACTTTGCGAGTTAATTCGAATGGTGCAACATTTGGTTTCGCCAGTGTCTGGAGAATGAACATGCAAACACACAACAATAATTCAAAAATGTTAGAGAAGCACTCGCGTCGAACCGTTTTGAAATGGTCGGGCGGTGCTATTGCAACATTAGCCATTTCAGGTGGATTACTCCCGAATTTTGGTATCAGTTCAGCTTTAGCGGCTGACTTGGGCTCGGGTGACATAGGTGTTCTAAATTATGCTTACGCATTGGAACAGCTTGAAGCCGCCTTTTACACAAAGGTCATTGAAAGCCCATATGGTGAAATGCCCGATGCTGAAAAGCAAAGCTTGACCGATATTCGCGATCACGAAGTTGCCCATCGCGATTTTCTGAAAAAAGCCCTTGCCGACAAAGCCATTCCTGATCTTGAAGTTGATTTTTCAAAAGTCGATTTCACCAAGCGTGAAAGCGTATTGGGCACAGCTAAAGTCTTCGAAGACCTTGGCGTTTCGGCCTATAATGGTGCAGGAAAATTGATCAAAAATCCAGATTATCTTTTGGCGGCTGGCAAGATTGTTTCAGTCGAAGCCCGTCATGCGGCCACTATCCGTGATATGCTGCAACCAAATTCTGTGGCTTTCGCTGGCCCTGACGTAGTGGATAAAAATGGTCTTGATGGAGCAAAAAAGCCCGCTGAAGTATTAAAAGCAGCAGGGCCTTTTATCAAAACCGAAGTTACTGCCAACAGCATTGTAGGGATAAAATAATTATGAACACACAATCAATACTTGGCCAATTGGATCCTGAACTGGTTTCGCGTCTTGTTGGCAACCGCCGCGGTCTCTTTGCATCAGCTGCAAAGTCGCTTGGAATGTTAGCATCAGCCCCTTTGGTTCTGGCCGCCGCATCGACTGAAGTTTTTGCAAAAGGTCTACCTAAACAAATTGAAGACACCTTGAACTTTGCATTGACACTTGAACATATTGAAGATGCTTTCTATCGCTCGGCGTTAGAAAAGGAATTCATCCCGAAAGAACACCGTGAAGTATTCAATCACATCGGATTGCATGAAACCGAACATGTGAAGTTCCTCACAGCTGCATTGGGCTCAGCGGCTGGTAAACCACCAGCGGCAGATTTCACTGCTGGCGGTAAATATGCGGATGTATTCTCAAACTTCGAAACTTTCCTGACTTTATCACAAACTTTCGAAGACCTTGGTGTGGCTGCATACAAAGGCCAAGCCGGCAACCTGATGGAGAATGGAGATATTCTCACAGCGGCATTGCAAATCCATTCCGTTGAAGCGCGCCATGCGGCAATCGTTCGACGGATTGGTGGTAAGAAAGCTTGGGATTCAGCATTCGACGAAGCCAAAACCAAGGAAGAAGTTCTGGCAGCAGCCAAGCCTTTTTTGAAGGCATAAGACACTCTTGATGAAGTGCTGCCTCACCGACGGTGCGGCAGCTATTTCTAACGGGCAGGTAATTCAAATGCAAAGTTGCGTTGGGCAACACTGTGAGTCTTTAAGCTAAACCACGAAGTTCGATATCGATTAAGTTTACGAAATTTTCTAAAATTTAAAAATATTAAGACTGTTGTATTTAACCTATCAAAATCAATTATTTTTTTAGTTTTCGTCAAAGCTGTAGTGGGTAGACCTGACTGAAAGCGCGACCCATATCGCAAGCAGAGGAAAACTATTAGTATTAAAACTATGCGAAGAGGCGAGACTGAAATGCAGATGGTAAAACGTCATGTCCGTGATGGTGAGGCAATTCTCAAAAGTCAACGCGCAGTTGTTGCTAAGGTGAAAGAGCTTATTCTAAGCACGATCTTGGCAGAAGGACTTCTTGATAGTTTTGAAATTTCGCAAGCACTGCACACAGACCATTTAAAGCGGCTTCCAATTTCAAGCTGACCGTCTTTTATCGACGGGCCGTAAGTGTCCGAGGTAAGATAAATTGAGACAAATTGACAGCCTTATTTAATGGAGGCTCTGGGTCATCTGTTGGTTCATGTTTGCGGCAATGCCGCGATGATACAAGCGTCGTGTTTTGATGGTTTTGTGTTTGATCCTTTCACGTTCGAGGAGGATTGTTTGCACGCGTCCGAAATAAACATCAGCAGGCGTTAGATTGGCGATGCTTTCATGTCTCTCAGCGTTTGGAAGGAAACGCTTGCCGACCAGCGGGTATCGCAGATGATTGTAGTGGTCGATGAAGTCAGCGATCTTTTGTTCAAGGTGACCAAGCAGATAATAATTTTCGAGCAGGAAGCGATTCTTGAGGGTCTGATGCCAGCGCTCGATCTTGCCGTGGGTCTGGGGATGCATAGGCGCACCGCGCACTTGATCCATGCCCCTGTCATTGAGCCAATCAGCCAGTTCGCCGGAGATGTAACTAGAGCAATTGTCGCTGAGTAACCTTGGTTTATGAGTGGCCTTGGTGCTGTCACAGCCTGAAGCTGCAAGGGCATGTTGAGTGTGTCAGTCACTTCGCTGGACTTCATCGTGGTGCACAGCTTCCAAGCGATGACGTAAAGCGAGAAGTCGTCGAGAATGGTGGACAAATAAAACCAGTCCCAGCCAATGATCTTGAAGTAGGTGAAGTCGGTCTGCCACGGCTGATTGATGGCTGTGGTTTTGTCTTTGAACTCATCCATTGCCCGGCAATCGATACGCAGTATCGACGAGAGTGAGCGGCCTTCATCACGATAAAGGCGGGGCTGGTGAACAGGTCATGGGCCTTGAGCAAACGGTAGACCGAAGATTCCGAGACAAAATAGCGTTTTGTGTCGGTAAAACGCACAGCCAGTTCGCCTGGACTCAGCTCTGGAATATCCAGCGCCAGATCAACGATCTCACGCCTGACTTGGTCTTGTATCCTATTCCACACATGACCGGGTGTGGGCCTGTGAGCTTCAAGGGCATCAATGCCGCCCAACTGATAGAGATCATACCAGCGATAGAAAGTGGCCCGTGCAATGCCCAGCTTGTCCAAGGTGCGTTTGACTGGCAGATGGGATTTTTCGACAAGACGAATGATCTCCAGCTTTTCAGATGCAGGGTATCTCATTCTTGGTTTCCCCCAGCTTTCACCCGAGAGGTGATGCTCTACATCACCGACAGGGCCCGATCATGCTTTTTTAAGCAGGCGGTTTTCCAGCGTGAGATCAGCCACCAGGTCTTTCATGTCACGCACTTCGCGGCGCAGGTCTTTGACTTCACCGCCTGTGGCCGCGGGTTCCGTATCCCCATTCAGTCGGCGTTTTCCAGCCTCTAGTAACTCCTTCGACTAGGCATAATACAAGCTCTCGGCAATGCCCTCACGCTTGCATAGTTCTGCGATGCTTTATTCGCCGCGAAGACCATCCAGAACGATCCGGATTTTCTCTTCATCTGAAAACTGTTTGCGTGTCTCCCGGCGAATGTCCTTCATAACCTGTTCGAACGTTCCGTTATTCTCAGATGTTTGTTTCATTCCAATTCTCCGTATTGTTACGATGAACCAGAAATCCTCCGTTGTTCCAGTCAACCAAACTGTCTCATGAGACCTGACGTCGGACACAGACCAGAATGAAACCATAAACACGATTTGAACGCGACCATAAGGCTCCATACGAACGCCGCATGGGAACTTATTTTAAATTTCAGCGTTTAACTACAATAAAAACTTGAAAATGAAGAACTTAGCAACCGTTTTAGTCACCACTGTTTCATTTCTGTCAGCCGGCGCTTTTGCTGGCAATCCCCTTCCTGTGCAGCCCCAGAAGACAAACATGACTGTTGTTTACAAAAATCAGATAAGCTCAACCAAGGTCGAAATTACCGACCGGATTTGCAAGCTAAACTTTTGCCAGGAAGCATAAGTATTTCAGCCATTTTGAGTTTGAACGAGAGGCTGGATTAGAGCGCAACTTCATATCTACTAAACCTGCGGCAGGCCTATCGGTGCTACTTGGCTCCCGTTACAATACGACGGAAGCCCGTTTTTCGTTAAAGAAACAGGCCCCCATTATATTTTTGAAGCTCTTTAAAGTTCCAATAGGTATCAGTTATTAATGCTGTTACGTAGCGACATGTCTGTATGGTTTTTCGGTTGCTGCCGTATGTAAAAATTCTATTTCGATCATTGGGGCGATCACGGCGCAGTGCTTCCCGTCGAGGCAAAATGCGGCCGCATTGCACGTAGGCATCAGCGCCGCCGCTGACTTGCACACGGGTAAAAAAGGTAACAAGACACACCAACTGCTGGCGACCATATATTGGGCGATTGTTTTGCTGATACCACCCATAACCTGGATCGTAAATGTAACCTGGTCCTACTTGGTAGTCATAATAAGGGACTCCAAAATAGACGTGAAAGTTTGCTTTAGCTTCGGCAAATGAAGAACTGCCCACTAAAAGTGCTGATGCTGCAAGCAATCCTAAGAGTGTTTTTTTCATGGTGTTTTCTTTTGGTTTAGATTGATATTGTGCTGAAGACGCCGCAGATAGCATTTGGTTCCATAATTTCAGTGCTGCGATGCAGGATTGGTCATAACGCGGGGGATTTGACCATCACCTATCGTGATCTTCAAATGTGAGACTTGGCTTTACTTTTTGCCAGAACCGCGTGGCAAGACTGGCCAGAATGACAGGGATCAAGGCACCGATGAATTTATCGATGATACCGTCAAATTCTCGTTGCTGCTAAACCTTAACGTCTCTGGTCGGGCATCCTGCGACTGATTGCCGAACTGTGCCCACCACCTGATCCAGCGACGGTGTGAACGGCCCCCTTGTGATGAGTTCCATTGAATGCCACAAGAGAGGTGCAAGTGCATTAACGAGAAATCCGTCGTTCTTTAGCTCAACACGTCATTGTCGGCGCCATCAGAGTTTGGCAGCTATCATGGGTAGGCGGGGGTTGCCATTTGTGCATCAGTGTGACAATCTTTAATTTCAGCATTTTTATATTCCATCGATCTCGGTTCAGTCCTTGGTTTATTGCACTTATTTCCATATTACTAATTTCCGACCGTTCTGTTAGTTTGCTGCATATTACTGGGAGAGCATGCCATGGTTACTAAATCATCGCTGATCGAAGATGTTGCCGAACTCGCCAAAACTTTTGCTGGACAGCTACTTCAGCCAGCCGATGCAGGCTACGAAGATGCAAGAAAAATTCATAATGGTTTGATAGACAAGAGACCGTCGCTCATCGCCCGCTGCAAGGGCACGGCTGATATTGTGGATGCAGTGAACCTCGCTCGTAAACTCGGGCTCGTAATTGCAGTGCGCGGTGGCGGCCACAATGTGGCGGGACGTGCAACTGTTGACATGGGATTGATGATAGATCTTTCGCCGATGAAGGGCATTCATGTTGATGTGAAAGCCCGCACCGCACGGGCCCAAGGTGGTGTCACTTGGGCCGAATTCAACCGCGAAACCCAGCTGCATGGTCTGGCCACAACGGGCGGGGTGGTCTCATCAACAGGGGTCGCCGGTCTCACCCTTGGTGGGGGCATTGGATGGCTCATGGCAAAACACGGACTTGCACTCGACAATCTGCTTTCCGTTGAAATCGTAACCGCAGAAGGCAAGGTTCTGAATGCGAATGATAGTGAGAACGCCGACTTATTCTGGGCGGTTCGTGGCGGAGGCGGTAATTTCGGCGTAGCTTCGTCCCTGGAATTCAAGCTTCACAAAGTTGGACCGATGGTCACCGGTGGTCTTGCGGCCCATCCCTTCGAGAAAGCGCCTGAGGTGCTGCGTTACTTCCGAGATGTGACTCAGTCGTTGTCCGATGAATCGACAGTCTTCTGCGGCCTCGTCCATGCGCCCGATGGATCGGGCATGAAGCTTGCCGCGTTGTTGGTGGGCCATTGCGGTGACCTAGCCTCTGGTGAAGCGACCATGAAACCGCTCAAGGCCTTTGGACCGCCAATTATGGATGCCATCGGACCCATTCCATATAGCACTCTCAATACGATTCTCGACGCAGGGAACCCCAAGGGAGCGCTCAACTATTGGAAGTCGAGTTTTTTGGTTGAACTTAGCGATGCCGCAATCGGCACAATGATAAGTTGCTTTGCCAAATGCCCAACACCTATGGGAGCCTTGCTAATCGAGCATTTTCATGGCGCCGCTTGCCGGGTTCCAGTCGATGCAACAGCATTTCCGCACCGCGCCGTTGGCTACAACATGCTGGTGCTGGCGCAGTGGATGGACCATGCTGAGTCCGTGGCCTGCACTGCCTGGGCACGCGAAACATATGATGCCATGAAACCCTTCACAGCCTCGGCGCGCTATTCCAACTATCTGGGTGACGACGAAGCCGCCGATGTGGTCAAGGACGCCTATGGAGAAAACTATCCGAGATTGCAAAAGATCAAGGCGAAGTATGATCCTGACAATCTCTTCCACTTAAACCAAAATATTAAGCCGCAGCGTTGAGTGCTGTCACTTCACTGATCGGTCGCCACCGGGATCGCTTTTCGGTGGCCACGCCGCAACTGCTGACGCTGTAGGGCTCGAAATAAGTCAACGCCACTTTCAGCATCGGCGGCCAATTTCTCGAAATTGTAAGTCGAATAAACAGCATTGTAATTTAACCGCTGACAAAACTTTGCATGCGTCTATGTTTTCAATTTCATTTGTGTTTTTTACAATCCTAAAAGCGCTATGCCGACAATTTGATAATTACTCCTTATTGAATTTGAAAAGACGATCAGGAAATCCAATTGCAGGGGCATGACCCAATAGGATGATTGCGACCTCTATTTCTAGGACTTCGCTTTGGCAGATACGCGATGGATCCCTAAAAGTGTAGCAGTGCCCATTTATATCCATTGATCAGCCGCGACCGCGATAGGGCGGAACTCCTTGGTCAGGCGGCCAGACTCCAACAGGCACTGGTCCAGTCTGATAAAACACATCAATGGGAATACCACCACGCGGATACCAATAACCACCAATACGTAACCATTCTGGTTCAAGCAATTTAACGAGGCGCTTGGCAATGCTCACCGTGCAATCTTCATGGAATGCGCCATGATTGCGGAAAGAACCCAAATATAGTTTCAGTGACTTGCTTTCGACCAACCATTTCTGTGGAACATAATCAATCACCAAATGGGCGAAGTCGGGCTGACCTGTCATCGGGCAAAGCGAGGTAAATTCTGGTGCAGTAAAACGCACGCAGTAAGCTGTGCCTTTCTGAGGGTTGGGCACCTTTTCCAACACGGCCTGTTCAGGACTTTGCGGCAACTCAGTTGCTTTGCCGAGCTGGGTGAGATTTTTATAGATATCGGATTTATCATTCATCATGTTATCCTTTAAACGCCACGTTTATTGCCCCACAACAAAACATGAAGCTGCGGGAAACGCGCGGCGGCATCTTTGACATAGGCATAATCAATTTCCTCAAACACCACGAATTTTAAAACAGCTTTGGCATCCCGGGCGGCATTCACACAATTTAACACAGCAGACCAATCTGTCGTCATGCCACTTAATGGCGGCTTGGGACTCAGCACTAGAGTATCAAGTTCAGAAAACTAATCGCGACTTATGGAACCCTGGGTGTTGAGTGAGAAGCGATAAGCGATAAGCCTGTCCCATGCCTAACCGAATCAATTCTCCATTTTGATACGATGAACCGAAAATTCCCCTTTTTTATGCAAGTAAACAAATTGGTCTCATGAGACCTGGAGTCTAACAATTGCTGACTTTATCAGCCACTACAATTATCTACGCTACCACGAGAGCACCGCCAATCTGACATCTGCAGATGTTTACTTTGGGCGTGATCAAACTATTTTACTCGAACGTGAAAGGATCAAGCTCCAGACCATCAAAACGCGACACTTACATCAACGGGGCAGAGCCGCCTAAAATGAAAAATGGCTGTTCCAGAGCCTCCATTAAATCAGGCTGCCCTT
>JAYVPZ010000075.1:0-2643 GCA_043757105.1 Aestuariivirga sp.
CGAACGATTGCAGGGGCTAAGATCAGAACCTGTTTGGGCAATACCAATAATCGGCTTGGCTCCTTGAAGTTCACCGCGCGTAAATCCGTAATTGAGATAACGTTCCAAATAAAGCGCCGTCATGTCAGCATTATCTGGATTATCAAACCAGTTTTGCGAGCGCAGTTTAAGGGGTTTCTTGGGAGCTTTGGTCATTGGACAGGCCTTCAATTTCAATTGTCATACATTTCATATCAAGGTGCGCTCGTTTCGTCCATCTTTAGAAATTTGACCATTTGAACAAAATCTGTAATCATCGCCAAACCAGTGACGGGAGACGCGTATGGCACCTTCAAAAAACCCAGACATCGCAGCAAAGCGTTTGCCAAAAGCGCAATATGCCGCGAATTTTGCTGATCTGCATCCACCGCTTGACCATCATGAAGCGCTGGTTGAATCTGATCGGTGTTATTTCTGTTACGACGCGCCTTGCATGACGGCCTGCCCCACCTCAATTGATATTCCATTATTCATCCGTGAAATTCAATCCGGCCATCCAAAGTCTGCGGCCAAAACCATTTTCAATCAAAATATTTTAGGCGGTATGTGTGCCCGCGTATGCCCCACTGAAACTTTATGTGAAGAAGCTTGCGTGCGCGAAACTGCAGAGGGCAAGCCTGTAAAAATTGGGTTGCTGCAACGTTATGCCACAGACCAAGCGCTGGGCGACAAGCATCCTTTCACCAGAGCTAAATCATCGGGCAAAAAGGTGGCCGTTGTCGGTGCTGGCCCAGCAGGCCTCGCCTGTGCGCACCGACTTTCGATGCATGGCCATGATGTAACAATCTTCGAAGCCCGCAAAAAATCTGGCGGCCTCAATGAATATGGCATTGCCGCTTATAAATCAGTTGATGATTTTGCAGCAAAGGAAGTTGATTTTGTTTTGTCCATCGGTGGCATCAAAATCGAACATGGAATGGCGCTTGGTAAGAAATTAAAACTCGCCAATTTGCAAAAAGATTTCGACGCGGTGTTTTTAGGTCTCGGACTTTCAGGCGTAAATGCTTTGGGCGCAAAGAATGAAGACGCAGACGGCATTGAAGATGCAGTCGATTATATCTCAGACCTCCGGCAAACCCAGGATCTTTCCAAACTCACAGTTGGCCGCAACGTCGTCGTCATCGGCGGCGGCATGACGGCCATTGATATTGCTGTGCAGTCCAAATTGCTGGGCGCAGAAAACGTGACCGTGCTTTATCGCCGTGGTGCTGAACACATGAAGGCCAGCCCCTACGAGCAGGAACTAGCCCAAACCAAAGGCGTGAACATCAAGCATTGGACAGCGCCTAAAAAACTTTTGGTAAAGTCAGGCAGTGTGAATGGCCTTAAATGCGAAAATACCAGCACAGGCGAAACCTTTGAAATCCAAGCCGACATGATTTTTAAAGCGATAGGCCAAACTTATATTGATGTAACAGGCGGCGCAATCACGCTTCATCAGGGTCGCATCAAAGTCGATACCGAAAAACGCACCTCCGTCCACGGCATCTGGGCCGGTGGCGATTGCATCGCAGGCGGCAAAGATTTGACGGTGGCGTCCGTTGATGATGGCAGGCGCGCCGCGGAATCCATTCATTCATTCTTGACCGCGTAAGGAGAGACCCATGGCAGACCTTCGCTCAAATTTCATCGGCATCAAATCACCAAACCCATTCTGGCTGGCGTCAGCGCCGCCGACCGATAAGGAAGTGAACGTCGTGCGCGCTTTCAAAGCGGGTTGGGGCGGTGTGGTTTGGAAAACGCTTGGCGAGGAAGGCCCACCCGTGGTCAACGTCAATGGCCCGCGCTATGGCGCAATTCATGGTGCGGATCGTCGTTTACTCGGCCTCAATAATATTGAATTGATTACTGACCGGCCGCTGCACATCAACTTGCAAGAAATTAAAAAAGTAAAACGCGAATGGCCAGACCGCGCCATGGTCGTGTCCCTCATGGTGCCTTGCGAAGAAGCGCCTTGGAAGAAGATTTTGAAGGAAGTTGAAGACACTGAGTGCGACGGTGTAGAACTTAACTTCGGTTGCCCGCACGGCATGTCTGAACGCGGCATGGGTGCGGCCGTGGGCCAAGTGCCTGAATATATCGAAATGGTCGCCCGCTGGTGCAAACAACATTCGCGCCTTCCGGTGATTGTCAAACTCACGCCCAACATCACTGATGTCCGCCATCCCGCGCGCGCGGCATTCAGAGGCGGTGCCGATGCCGTCTCCCTCATCAACACCATCAACTCTATCACCCACGTCGATCTCGATAGTTTTTCGCCCATGCCGTCTATCGACGGCAAAGGTTCTCATGGCGGCTATTGTGGGCCCGCGGTTAAACCGATTGCACTGAGCATGGTGTCTGAAATTGCCCGCGATAAAGAAACTAAAGGCAAACCCATTTCCGCCATCGGCGGCATCACCACATGGCGCGATGCGGCTGAATTCATCTCCATGTCGGCAGGCAATGTGCAAGTCTGCACCGCTGCGATGACCTATGGATTCAAAATCGTCGAAGAAATGGCTTCGGGCCTTAGCCGTTGGATGGACGAAAAAGGTTACGCAACAATCGAAGATTTCCGTAGCCGCGCCGTGCCCAATGTCACCGATTGGCAATACCTCAATT
>JAYVPZ010000076.1:0-10283 GCA_043757105.1 Aestuariivirga sp.
TGGTGATTTTTTCTTTAAATCAAACTTAGTTGACTTCCCCTCACCTATCCCATTGCTAAAGCAATGGGCCCCTTTCCTCTCCCGCTTTGCGGTAGAGGAAGATTTAAAATAATTCCTTCACCTTCGTCGTAAACCCTACAGTTACGCTGCCGTCTTCGTATTCAATCAGCGGGCGGCGGATGAGGCTGGTGTGGGCCATGGCGAGTTTGATGGCTCCTGTTTCGGTGAGGCCTTCGGTTTCGGATGGCGGCAATCCGCGCCAAGTATAGCCCGCACGGTTGATCATTTTCTCCCAGCCGCCAACGGATTTAGACCAGCGGGTGACTTGTTCCTTCGTCGGTTTATCAACCGAGTAATCGGAGAATTCAACGCCCACTTTTCTCTCGGCGAAAAATTCTAGTGCCTTCTGGCAGGTGGAGCATTTTTTAAGTCCGTAGGCTTTGATTTTCATTTTTGGTCACCTGTTTAATGACAAAGTTTTATCCGTGAACGCATCAGCACCGCCGCTGAGCTGATCGGTAAAGGCTTTGAACAGGCCTTCGATTTCGGCCTTTTCAATATCCTTCACGATAAACACCAAGCGCGTTTCCGCAACGCCGTCTGGCCACGTGCTCATCCGAACGGGAGGATGAAACACATGCTGCACGCCGTGTACGGCCAAGGGCCTTGATGGATCATCAGAGGTTTTAATGAGGCCCTTCATGCGCAGCAGATTGGCCCCATGATAAGACGTAAGCAGCTCTAAAAACAGCTCCAACCCTTGCGGAGAAATGGCGCGAGGTTCCTTAAAAGCAAAGGAGCGAATATGCGCGTCGTGGCGAGATTTATCGTGGTGATGATGATATTCAGCGCGCAGCACAGCTTCATCATTGAGCCAGGCCTGCACATTGGGTGTTTTGGTTTTGGGATCATAGAGGCCCATGGTGAACAAGCGTTCAGCATTGGCTTCACCCCGGTGCGTGGTGAGAAGGCGCGCACTTGGGTTTAATTTACGCAGGCGGCCGATGATGGCAAACATTTTTTCTTCGCCGTCCAGTCCATGCAGTAAATCTAATTTCGTGAGCACAATCCGGTCTGCCACTGCCACTTGTTTCACAGCTTCAGGATGCGCATCGAGCGTGGCCCAACCATTGACACCGTCAACAACAGTGATGACACCTTCAAGGCGCAGTCGCTGCAACAAAAGATCATCGCGCATCAAGGCGTGAAGCACCGGGGCAGGATCAGCAAGGCCAGTGGTTTCAATCAGGATACGGTCAAAGGCCTTGATTTCGCCAGCATCACGCTTGACCAGCAAGTTGCCAATCGTATCAATCAAGTCACCACGAATGGTGCAGCACAGGCAGCCTGATGCAAGCTCAACAATATTATCATCGGATTTTTCGACCAGCAAATGATCAATGCCAATTTCCCCAAACTCATTGATGATGACACAAGCGTTCACCATCATGGGGTCTTTGAGCAGGGTATTGAGCAAAGAAGTTTTGCCAGCGCCGAGGAAGCCTGTGAGGATAGCTGTTGGGATAGGCGCACGATCAATCATGTTTTGACTTTCTGACTCTCTACAAAACCCGCTAGCACAAGCGCGGCAAGAACCAGCGCGCCACCGCCATATTGATTGAGTTGCAGCTTTTCACCAAGAAATAGACCTGAGATAATTGTGGTCAATATTGGCTCCCAGTTAAAATAGGGGGCCACAACTGAGGCAGGCGCGGCTCTCAACGATGACATGTGAAAGAAATATCCGCCGATATAGACCAGACATACGGCGGCAGCGCACCAAAGGCCTATGGCTGTAGCAGAGCCGATTAAGATTTGCATCTGGCCACCGCCTGCATAAAGCGCGACTGCCAAAACAAACGGCCAGATCGCCAAATGCACGAGACTGCCAAAGACGGCTGGTGACACATATTTGCCAAGCGCACGGCCTGAGAAGAATTGTAACGCGCAACCAAGTGCTGCGGCTGCGGCCAATAGCACGCCGCGAATGTCGAGTGTTTCAAAGCCGGGGCCAACGGCAATGCCAAGGCCGATGAAAGCTAATAGTGCAACACCTATGCGAGCAAGGCTTGGTGCGTGGCCTTCGACAATGGGAGAGGCCAAAACCACGATCACAGGGAATGCGAAGAAAATAATAACAGCAAGCCCGACAGGGATAAATTGGACTGACGCGAGATAACTGGCTGACACGACGAAGGTGGCTAAGGCCTGTCCCAAATAACTGCTCCATGCAGCGCGCGGCAGACCAAACCTTTCACCTCGGATCAACGCAACTATGCCCAGAACAACTGCAATAACCGAGGTACGGAGGAAAACAGTTTCAATTGCTGGCACCCCGTTGTTGAACGCCGCGCGTGCAAAATTGGGAACACTGCCATAGAAACTTGCTGCAGCGAGCGCAAAACCAATGCCGAGAAGATAACCGTGCCTATGTGTAGAAACGGGCACCGACATCTATGGCTTTTTAGTTTTCAGTTTTTTGGGCGGTGCCCGGAAGCCCAATCGATCATCATCGGAACCTTCATCGGAAATCGGTTGATCAACATTGAAATCTGGCGCTGCGGCAGAGGCCATTTGTTGAATCATGGTTTCTGGCATCACATCACACGTCGCACCATCTTGCTTATATTGATTGCACAGCGAAAGACTGTTGGCCATTTCGAGGTTCCACAACATCGCCGCATAGCCAGCTTTGTTTGGCATTTTAATAACACCGCCTGTGCCGCCTGCTTCAATGCCTGCTGGGCTGATCAACCGACCGCGTAAGGCCATATCGGCTTTAATCGCATCGGTATAAGTGCCAAATGAAACAGCCCATCCTGACATATTATGCGCATTGACTGGGGTAACGGGCGCTTTCGACTTACAAACCGTCTTGGTCATATCTGCTGGAACAATGGCACCGTAAGCTTGATCGACAATTTCAGCCACCTTGCCGCGCGTCGGGTCGTTCGGGCGTTCAAAACCGGATTGTAACAGGAACTGGGAAAGTTGCGCGCGTTGGCCACCATTGCGCGCACCCAGAACAACCGAGATCAATTGACGACCATCCTTGATCGCTGACCCCACAAGATTGTAACCTGAGTTACAAACAAAGCCGGTCTTCATGCCGACAGCATCGGGCATGAGACGAATGAGGCTGTTGTGATTGGCCATGCGGCGTTTGCCAACCATAACCGCTTCCTGCGCAAAATAATGAGAGTGTTCTGGGAACTGATTGATGATTAAGGCAGCGATAATGCCGATGTCACGCGCACTGGTGATTTGGCGGGGATCAAAAAGGCCGTTTGGATTTTCAAAATGCGTGGCTGCCAGACCTATATCCTTGGCCACATCATTCATTTCCTTGGCAAAGTTTTTTGACGTGCCACTGGCTGCTTCAGCCAAGACATAAGACATGTCATTCGCTGAAAAAACCAACATGGATTGCAGGGCGAAATCCACCGTGACCATAGTGCCCGTTGGAAGACCTGTGTGACTTGCGGGTTGTGAATGGGCCAAGGCTGAAACTGGAATTTTTTGGTCAAGCTTTAAGACGCCTGATCGTATTTTGCGGAAAATCACATAACCTGTCATCAGTTTGGTAAGTGAAGCCGGATACCAGGGCTCGCCAGCACGTTCTTGGCTGATAACTTCACCCGTAAAAGCATCAAACAAAAGTGATGGGCCAGTGTTGCTGACAGTTTTGACTTCCGCCCAAGATGGTGTTGTGGCGGAAAAGCCAAACACACACACCAAAAACATTCGCAATATTAAACTCAAACCACTGCTACTCCGAGCCCACCAGCGATCATTGGACTAATCCAAACGCCATTAGCAATCAACAGCGAATGCGCCGCAGATCGTTGCCATTTTCCTAACACAATTTGGAGATTGGTGCCCTTGGAGGGACTTGAACCCCCACTCCTCTCGGAAACGGATTTTGAGTCCGTCGCGTCTACCATTCCACCACAAGGGCCAAAACTGCCTGCAGCTGTTTTGTTGGGCACTCTCTAAACGGGGAAGGCTTGCGCCGTCAACCCCAAGGCGCTTTAAAGTGAAAATGATCCGAATTACCGATTCTTTTTATATTGACGAGCGCGACATTCAGGAAAGCTTTATGCGGGCTTCGGGGCCTGGTGGCCAGAATGTCAACAAAGTCTCGACCGCCGTTGAGCTGCGTTATGATATTTCGGTTTCTGGTTTGCCTGAAGATGCTTTGGCGCGGCTAAAGATTCTGGCTGGGCGACTTTTAACCCAAGATAATATTTTGGTGATTCAATCTCAGGAATTCCGGTCTCAGGATCGCAATCGGTCGGCAGCGCAAGACAAGCTGGTTGCTATGTTACAGAAATCCTTGGTGCGACCAAAAACTCGGCACAAAACTAAACCCAGCTATTCATCAACGCTCAAGCGCATTGAATCCAAAGTCAAACGCGGGCAAACCAAAGTTCTGCGCCGTAGCAAACCAGATTTGGATTAGATAATAGATGTTGAAAAGACTTTATGATTGGACGCTTGGGTTAGCCTCGCGCAAAAGTGCTGAAGTTTGGCTGGCGGTCATTGCGTTTGTGGAGAGCTCGGTATTTTTAGTTCCCGCTGATATTTTATATTTGCCGATGGCATTGGCCCAACCGAAGAAGGCCTATCGTTATGCTTTAGTCGCCACGGTTTTTTCTGTGCTTGGAGGCATTGCCGGATATTTTTTGGGCTATTTTGCTTATGAGGCTTTTGCCAAACCAGTATTGAATTTTTATGGCGCACTTACTGAATTCGAACGTTTCAAATCTTGTGCCTCCGACCAGACACTTTTGGTTTTGTTGACCACGTCTGGCCTTGCACATATTCCACCGATTAAAATCGTGACGATTTTGGCTGGCGCGATGCAAATCAGTTTTGTGTTTTTTGTGCTGTCCTGCATCATCGCACGGGGTGCCAGGTTTTTTGCTCTAGCTTGGGCGCTTCGCACTTACGGCGAGGCGATCAAACATTTTATTGAACATCGCTTGGGTTTGATTGCAGGCGTTGGCGCTGCCATCATAATTGCGCTGTATTTGGGCGTGAAATACCTAGGCGGACACGGAGCACTGACATGTTAAACGCAATTTCACAGAAGCAAGCCTTTCAAGTTATTTTTGCTGTAGCATTGGCAACGATATTAGGCGCATGGATTTTTGAATATGCAGGCTATCCACCTTGCGAACTCTGTTTGAAACAACGCTTGGCTTATTATCTTGCAATCTCGATCAGTTTACTGATGGTCTTGCTGTATGGGCAGAGCGCTTCATTGCAAAAAAATGGCATGATTGTTTTAGGATTGATCTTGCTCGCCAGCTGCATCTTTGGCATTTACCACTCAGGCGTTGAATGGAAATTTTGGGAAGGGCCTACTGAATGCACTGGTAATTTTACCGGAGGCCTTCCTGATCTCACGAAGAAAGCCGTGATGTGTGACGAGGCTGCAATTCGAATTCTCGGTATATCGCTTGCTGGTTATAACGCCATCATTTCCGCAGCACTATCTTTCCTTGCTTTTAACAAGATTTACGGATCCAGCTCAGCATCCCAATAAAGATAATCCATCCAACTTTCGTGCAGGTAATTGGGTGGGAACAGGCGACCATTGCTGTGCAGTTGGTTGACAGTCGGAACAACTGGCCATTGCCGCGGGAACATCCCGGCTTTTTTGGGCATATCACCGCCCTTGGTGAGGTTACACGGCGAACATGCCGCCACCACATTATCCCAAGTCGTATGTCCTCCGCGCGAACGGGGGATGACATGATCAAATGTTAAATCATCCGGCGAGTCACAATATTGGCACATGAACTTATCGCGCAGGAAAACATTGAACCGCGTGAACGCAGGCGTGCGCGATGGTTGCACATAATTTTTGAGCGCGATAACGCTTGGAAGTTTAAATTCAGCTGAGGAACTATGAACCACCCGGTCATATTCTGAAACGATATGAACACGTTCTAAAAACACTGCCTTGATCGCATCCTGCCATGACCACAAGGACAAGGGATAGTAACTCAATGGCCGATAATCAGCATTGAGCACTAAAGCCGGGCAAGCCTCTGGTGCGATGGGCGCTTGATACAAGATAATCCTCTTTCAAACCAATCAGTGCCTTGTACTATAAGGACTATATCAGTTCTGTGAAGGGGGCAGTTGTCACGCCTGTTTTAAGCCTCTGAGACTGCGGTAATGGCTCCATAAAAGCCTTGAGGCAGCGGCCCTGTGGGGACGCCAATTTGCGGCAAGGTGGGCCATGTCTTTTATTTCGGGACGCGCGTTTAGTTTTAGAAAGTCTTGCACAGCGATGCGTAATGCCAAATCACCAGCGGGCCATGCATCAGCAGAACCCATCACCGAGAGGAGATAAATATCTGCTGTCCAAGGGCCGACGCCGTGCAAAGAACAAAGTCGCTTCGAGACATTTTCTTCGTCGAAGTTTTCCAGCGCAACGAAATTCAACTCGCAGTTCAGAACCTGCCGCGCTGTTTCATGAAAAGTTTTAACCTTGGCTCGTGAAAGACCCAAACCGAGTAATTCTTCAGATGACGATTTTGAAATCGTTTGAGCGTTGAAAGGATCAATATGTTTGCGCACCCTTGCCCAAATCGCAGCCGCAGCTTGGAGCGATAAAAATTGCTCGGTCACAATCATCAACAGCCCTTCAAGACCTTGCGGGCTTATGCGCAATGAAGGTAATCCGTGTTGATCAAGAATGCTTTGAAATCGTGGTTCAACCTTGCAGAGCTGTGTCGTAGATTTTTCAAGATCAGACATATTGAGCAAGCGCTTCATCTCAAAAATCCGACGTGATTCCCTTCTTTTCCCAATCGCCATAACGCGTTGGCTCTGGCCCTTTAGGGCCACCTTGTTCAGCTGGCAGAATTTGTTCAGTAGCTACAATATGACGTGCCTTTGCTTCGGCCAACGCACGCTTGGCAGCGTCAGAAAGCTTTTGTTTTTCCACATCAATTGATTTCTTCATGGCATGCTCCAAAATTAGTACTTCATTAACCATAAGGTCACCAAAGTTCAACTTTCCCACTTCTGAACCACACTGAACAAGGTGACAAGTCTTTGACGGCTGACCCCGGCACAATGCCATTTGGCAAAACAACATATTTTTCGGCAAAGCTTCTCGGCTGGTCGAGAAAACTGTTGCCTAGTTTGCGCCAGAACAAATATTTACCAACGGATTTTGGCCAGAACATTGAACCTTTTTCCATTGGCAATCCGACTTTTGCAGTCGATATTTATGCTAGAAAGTTTCAGATTGCAGGTCAAATTATCTCTTCTACACCTCATGAAGTCTTTACGTTACGTCTCGGCCAAGCAGACCAGTATTCAGCACTTTTTGGTCTTGATTGGCTGAGACACTTCAATGCCGCCAAACGCAGCTTGCACGATCAACACGCCATGCGGCTTTTACATTATTGGTCAAAGAGTGGAAACCCCAAACGCTCTATCACGCAGCAGCTCGAAATTTTGAGTGCCCTTGCAACCCACGGTCAGCAAATTGCAAAGCGCTGTGAGCTTCTATTGCAAAAAGATTTTCTACGGATCGTTTCAATTGAATTGAAGATACTCACGAGCTTGAAGCCTCACAATGCAGAAGATTCAGTAAAGAAAGCGCTTGCACAGTTTTATTGTTTCACTGCATTTCAAAATCCAGGTCACTTGCAAGCGGCCGCTCAAGAGCTTTTTGATCAAAATATCGATAAAATCATAATGCCTGACGGCGGACATGTTTCAGGACATGTCCAAAAACTGATTAGATTTTTGGAATTCGCAATTCCCCTGCATCGACTTCAAAGTTCGGCTAGTGTGCGCTGCCTAACAAGTGCGGTCACGCGAGGCATAGCTCATATAAGGCTTTTGCAAGGTCAAGACGGGAAGTTTTCCAGAGTTCTTGGCCAAGACCGTCAATCCTTTGATCCGCGTCTTTTGTTTGAATTTTACGGTACAGAAATTTGCCGACCTGAGTTGGCCTCAAATTCTGGCTTTGCCCGCCTTGATCAAGGTGATTCCACAATAATCGCCGCTACAAATACAGCGCTGGCAATTGAATTCTTCGACGGCACAGAAAATCTCTTTCACACTAAACCGCAAGTTGGTAATCAAAACCATCCCGCGCAACTACTATCAGCGCCGCAAGGCAAAGCTTTGCTGATGTCATCGTCCTCCATGAAGCGAACATGTTTTCTATCGGCAGATGGCAATGATCTTAGAGTGGAGGATGAAATCAGTGGCACAGCACAAATTCAAACAGTGATACAAATTTCACCGACCATAAAATTGTCAACACTTATGGAAGGTCAAATCATAATATTAGTTTCACAAAACAAATCTGTTTGGCACTTGCGTCAACGTGGCGGAAATATTCGAATCCACCAAACTTCAACTCACAATGAGATCGTTATCAGCCACGTTGGCAGTCGGACTAATTGGTCACTTAAAAAGCAATCTAGCCTCGTGAAACCTTCGCGCAAAAAACAGGTCACTTCTACGGAATTATTGATCTAGAAAAACAGGGTTACTTCGACTGAGCTGTTAGGCTAAGGCAAGGCCCGAAAGGCCAAACCAATGACTGAAAGACCTATTCTGCGCGCGCTGATTTCTGTTTCCGATAAAACCGGACTTTTAGAGTTTGCAAAATCACTCGCTGGTCATGGCATTGAGTTGATCTCAACTGGAGGCACGGCTTCTGCTTTGCGCGCTGCGGGATTGAGCGTGAGAGATGTTTCAGAAGTCACGGGATTTCCTGAAATTATGGATGGTCGCGTTAAAACCCTTCATCCGAAAATACATGGTGGGCTGCTGAATGTGCGCGCCAATACTGAGCATCAAAATGCAAAGTCGGTGCATGGGATTGCCAACATCGATTTGTTGGTTGTGAACCTCTACCCTTTTGAAGAAACCATTGCCAAGGGCGCGGCTTGGGATGAAGCCATTGAGAACATCGATGTCGGTGGCCCCGCCATGATCCGCGCAGCGGCCAAGAATCATGGAGATGTAACCGTGCTTGTTGATCCTGCTGATTACGCTATGATCATCGCCGAGCTTAATGCGCACAACAACGCAACAACATTGGCAACTCGCAAAAAGCTCGCGGCCAGGGCCTTTGCCAAAATGGCTGCCTATGACAGCGCTATTGCTACATGGTTCAATAAACAGCTTGGTGATGCAATGCCTGCTTATTTTACGCTGGGTGGCAAGCTGCACCAAACTCTGCGTTACGGCGAAAACCCACACCAATCAGCTGCTGTTTATAAAACCAATGATGGTCGCACTGGGATTGTTGATGCCGAACAGTTGCAAGGCAAAGAACTATCTTACAACAACATCAATGATGCCGATGCAGCGTTGGAAATGATCCGCGAATTTGCAAGTGACGATAAAGCGGCTTGCGTCATTGTAAAACATGCAAACCCATGTGGTGTGGCTTTGGGGGCAACTTCCGTTGAAGCCTATCTAAAAGCTTTGGCTTGCGATTCAACCAGCGCCTTTGGTGGCATATTGGCGTTCAATCGAAGTTTAGACGGGGCAACTGCGGAAGAAATTTCAAAACTATTTACAGAAGTCATCATCGCGCCAAATGCCGATGATGATGCGCGCAACATTCTTGCGGCCAAGAAAAATTTGCGATTGCTGCTGCTTTCTGATTTGGTGAAAGCAAGTGCCGTCGCCGCCATTGTTAAGTCGATCTCAGGTGGCCTGCTGGTTCAAAGCTCAGACAGCATTTCTGCTGTGGAATTGAAAGTGGTAAGCAAGCGCCAACCCACTATTCAGGAGCTGAGTGATATGCGCTTTGCTTTCAAAGTGGCAAAACACGTTAAATCCAATGCTATTGTTTTTGCTCAAAACAGCACGACAGTGGGGATTGGTGCGGGTCAAATGTCACGCATTGATTCAACTCGCATTGCGGTGCGCAAAAGTTTGGATGCCGCAACAGCCTTGGGTTTGAAGACGCCTCTTGTTAAAGGCGCCGTACTGGCATCAGACGCCTTCTTTCCCTTTGCCGACGGTATTGAAGCGGCAGCCGAGGCAGGTGCTACAGCAATTATTCAGCCAGGCGGTGCCATGCGCGATGACGAGGTGGTTAAGGCTGCTGATGCTGCTGGACTCGCTATGGTTTTCACAGGGGTACGTCACTTCCGCCACTGACCAAATTATATTCTGAAACATGTAAGACCAATCATTTGAAAATTGGAGCGGGCGAAGGGATTCGAACCCTCGACCCCGACCTTGGCAAAATTCGTCTGACCCTTCCACATGATTCTTTAGCA
>JAYVPZ010000077.1:0-10240 GCA_043757105.1 Aestuariivirga sp.
AAGCCATTGGAAACATCTGCACCCTCTTCACCCCAGAAGAATGCTCAAACTATTTCTCCGCAGCAGGGTATGGATTCAATTGACCATCCGATGCTCTAATCTTTGCAGTTTCATAGCATGCATCCTGTTTTGCAGTGCCCCCACCAACTGTTTGAGCGGAAGCCACAGAGCCAGTCGTCATCCATGTGAAGGAGAGAGAAAAATAAATTTCAGCAGCCAACACAAAAGCAAAAGGCCGCAAACGCGGGGGAGTAGCATGTGCAGCCTTAGATCAATCTGACTTTTGACGGAATCGTCAAAAGTCAGGAAAATTGATCGACAATAGAGACTTAGGGCGAGAATGACTTTTCCATGAAAAGTCATTCCGCTCTAAGCCATCTGCAGATTTCCCAAGATCGGCTTCAACACCAATCTTGAAAACAGAAAGCGGGCCAAGAATCGCCACAGGGAGAAACCGACGGCACACCCAGCCCACTCAATCAGAGGATCATTGCCGCAATGAATTGTCGTCATTCATTTGAATGAGGACATAAAAAACTATCCAATTGGCGGCAGCAGCGCATTCACGACAGATGATAGAGCGAGTTGATCGGCTGCACCTGTCTTTGAAAAAATATGGGCGAGATGCGTGCGCACGGTGCTGAGGGAAACACCAAGCGACTCAGCAATCACCGCCGGGCCAAAACCTTTCGCCACTAAAGTAGAGATTCGCGCCTCTGCGGGTGTAAGGTCAAAAACTGTGCGTAGAATTTCAATTGCCATTGGTTGCTGTTCGCCGCGCCTAGCTACAAATATAGCAGCATAACCATCGCCTAGATCGCCTCGAATTTCTTTGCCGCCAATTGGCAAAACATAAGCTGCGGCGCGGTCTCCGTCGACACCTAACATTGGAACACCAATTCCGCTAATGCCTATTGAAGTATCCCCTTTTGTTGCGCGTTCAATGGCCAGTTCAAAAGCACTAGCAACATCACCTAGTTTTTGTGCCTTAAGCGCCCCTTGCGATAGCTTTACAAAATTTGCATTTGAAAGCATGTCTTCTGCAGCGGCATTACAGGTGATTAAGCGTTGTCCCAGGCCAACGACAAACACAGCAACAGAAAGACTATCGAGTACTTTCCGGTAAAGAGCCAAAGTCAACTTTCCTTTGTCGACAAGATCGTTAATCATTATCGCGCGGCGGATATGTGGACTAAGGCGTTCGAAAAAAATTTCGTCATTCTTGGTGTAAAGATCACGACCCATATGAGTCGGAGCCGAGATAACACCCGTAACATCTTTTCGCTGTATGTAGGTCAGTGCCATGCAGTCGCGCAATTTTTGCGGCTCCACCCATTGAAGATAAACTTGGGTTTTTTGGAAATCATCTTCACGTATTTGAGACATTTGTGTCCAAGCGACATCGATGCCGTTGGCGTAAATAGCTTCTCCACCCGGTATCTGATTGACATAGACCTGCAACTTTTGAAGCCACTCATCATCCCATCCACTTGTTAGCGCGACGAACGAAAGCGGTTGACCAAAGACCAGATTCGAAGTGTCCGTCATGGCAATCATAACATAGGCCGATTTTGATATGTCGCGTATTTCCATCAGAACCGAGGGCCACAGCGCTGGATTTGCGGCGCAGTCATAAATCTGGCCGACCAGATGTTCAAACTTGTCCATAGTGGTTCCCAGACAAAAAATACCAACCCCTCGGCGATAGCGAAATTACTCAATTCTTCAAAAGTTGCAAGGGATTCAGTTTGCAAGTTCTAGGCTCGTATTAAGCAAGGCTTATCCCTTACCAGCAAGGGTGATGCGGACGAAAGAGTGCGGCGGCTTGATTTAAATCAAAAGCAAATTAGGTTACATGTAACTCAACATGGTGCCTAATCATGCCGGAACTGCAAACGTCTAAACTAAAGGTACGCGCCCACCGTGAACGCCAACGCGCCCTTGGCCTGCGCCCCATCCAAATCTGGGTGCCGGACGTGCGCGCCCCAAAATTCCGCGCCGCTGCGAAGAAGCAATCGCTGGCTGTAGCGCAGAGCGATCAAGAGGCTGATGATCAGGCCTTTATCGATCTCATCTCGGAAAACCCATTCGCTGACAAAACATGAAGCGCGGCGAAATCGGGACAGTGGCAGGTGGCCAAGATTATGCAGGCAAGCCCCGCCCAGTTGTGATTGTTCAAGATGATAGTTTTGACAACACCACATCCATAACCATCTGCTCTTTCACCACCAATGAAACTAACGCACCCCTGTTTCGACTTGAAGTGCAGCCCAGCGAAGGCAACGGACTGCGCGCGCCGTGTCGCCTGATGGTCGATAAAATCACGACAGTTCCGAAATCAAAAATTGCAATGAAGATTGGGTGATTGAGTGATGAAGACGTGCTGCGGTTCAATCAGGCTGTGTTAGTGTTTTTAGGGTTGGGTAGTTCGGTTCGGGGGAGAAGTTGACAATATGAAAATCACGCGCGGCACCAGCAATGTGTTTGCTGACTTGGGTTACGCTGACGCCGACGAACGCCAAAACAAACTGCGCTTGGCTCTTTCTTCAAGAGCTGTTTTTAAAAGCCTACTTACTTTCGTTAACCTAAAGCAAAAAATATATCTTAAAGTCAACACGTTAGAAGATTATAATCATTTTTCAGAAACAACTTTTTTGTTGAATATTAATTAATCAAGGCCTATGTGTGTTCCAATGGCGACTTAGAGGTGAGAACGGCCTCCTCACGCACCGCTGCAAGGTGGTACAGTAGCTCGTAAGAGCAAAGAGATCCGGGAGTGGGCATCCGGCTAGTCGTTTATTTAGGGCTTCTCAGAAATGGGAAGCCTTTTTATTTTTTAGCAACTTTCAGAAATCCTTTTTGCCTACGGTTTTGAATTTTAACATCCGAGACGGGATAGAATGACACCAAATTGTATTGGCCCTTATCGTCTTTGGTAATTTCTACCGCAATCAAAAGTGGCTGACCAAGTCGATGAGGTCTTCCGATAACTTCAATTTTTCCAGAGTTGTTGAAGTCATCACCCAGATAAAGTGGATCAGCCAAGGCACCAGCAATAAAGGGCAAACACAAATTATAATCAGAAAAGTGTCTGCGTGAAGCATGTTTTTGTGCATTCGCTGACATAACAACCTCTCCAACTTCAAGGTCGATCTCAAGCGTTGCCTTGATGTGATCGACGGGAAGTAGACCGAAGTTCAATGGTCGAAAGCTATTCTTGAAATTGTTCATATTTTAACCGATCAATTCCACCGACTCACCACCCCGCCACATCCACTTGAGATAGCCTTCCCCCCACCCTAATCGGCGCCACCATCACGGCCAGCCCTGTCCTATCATCCGTCTCCACCGCCACGCCGCACACTGTGGCTGGGCCTTCCGCGGGTTTCATGCGTTCCACGGGCAGCTTGCGCAAAAATCTTTGCAACGGTTCTTCCTTGGCCATGCCGATGATGGAATCGTAATCGCCGCACATGCCAGCATCGGTCATATAGGCTGTGCCGTTTGGTAAAATTTGGTGATCAGCGGTTGGCGTGTGCGTATGCGTGCCCACAACGAGGGAGGCGCGGCCATCAACAAAATGTCCCATCGCCATTTTTTCAGAGCTCGCCTCTGCGTGCATATCAATCAAAATCGCATCGCAATCGCGGCCCAATTTGCATTGCTCAATCTCGCGCATCACAGCGGGAAATGGATCATCAAGCTGTGGCTCAATCATCACACGGCCCATGGCTTGCAACACGAGCACGCGCTGGCCTTTGGCAGTTTCAACCAATTGCGCACCACGCCCCGGGCAACCCGCGGGCCAGTTGATCGGGCGCAGCAAATTGCGTTCACGCTCTATAAAAATCAGCGCTTCTTTCTGGTCAAATGAGTGATTGCCGAGGGTCACGACATCGGCCCCCGCCTCGCGCAGTTTCAAATAAATATCTTCGGTAATGCCAAAGCCATGCGCCGCGTTTTCGCCATTCACGATAACGAGATCAGGCTTGTAACGCTCGCGCATAATCGGCAATTGTTCATAAACCGCATCACGCCCAGATTTACCAACAACATCACCTAAAAATATCAACCGCATTTAAAAATCTCTTTTTCCGTCATCATATAATCAAGGGGTTGGTCATGCGCACCATGCGGCACTGCATCAACCTGCTGCGCTGAATAGCCAACACCAATTGCAATAATATTCTTCAGTACACGGAGCTTTTCGAGCGTGCGATCATAAAACCCACCACCATAACCAAGCCGATAACCTTTGCGGTCAAACGCCAGCAGTGGAATGATCAACACGTCAGGCTCTACGACGGCTGAAGTCTCCGGTGGTCGCTCAATGCCCCACACGCCTTTAGTCAAGGGTTCACCCGGTAACCAGCGCCTGAATTCCAGTGGCAAGCCCTTGCCCAAAACAACCGGCAAACACGTCGTCCAGCCCTCGCCAGCTAACTTGCCTAGAAGCAACCGCGTATCGATTTCAGATTGATAGGGGTGAAAGGCCGAAACCACATTAAAACCAGCCCGCGCTTCAAATGGAAACGCCAAAGCCGCCAAAGCCAGCGGCGCGCGGTCTTGCCATGCATCATGCGCCACAAGCCGCGTCGAAGTGGCGGCCACGCGGGCCTCTTTCTTAATCTGAACTAAATCCATGCCCCTGCCTTAAACAGGCAGAACACAAAAAGAAAGCGGCACAATGAACTTCCATTATTAAATGAAAGTGGCGAGCCACCATGGGCCGTGGGAACTGACGATCCCTGGTCCCTACTTACGTAGGTGGGCGCCGTTTGAATCAGACCACGGTCTGGCTCAGGGACAGCTCCCTAAAGAATCGATTATAGGCCCTGGGAAAAATGGTTCCTCACGCACCGAGCAGCATCGCCACCCCCTATATAGGGCGCGCGAACCGGAATGTCTATTCCGCCGCCGCTTTAGCCAAGGCTTCCATGCGCGCCGCTGCCAAATCCAACTGCGTGGTTAGATTAGTCTCGAGCGTCTTCATCTGTGTTTGCAATAAATTGCGGCTTTCGCGCAGGCCCTGGACTTGCTCTTCAAGCGCTTCAATTTTATGGATGGACTCGCTCAGGCGGTCCGCCACCATCAAGCCGCTCATCACCAGCAAGCGAATATCGCCGATGGAACCCACGCTGGATTTAATCCGCGCGACTTCAGTATCGAGCAGAGTGGCCAGCTCGCGTAAGTGGTCTTCTTCCCCATCGGGGCATTGCATGGTGTAGGGGCGGTCAGCAACGGTGACGACAACATTTGCCATATTCTAAGCCCCGCTATTCGAGTGAAGCACCGAGCGAATGCGCCCCATGGCAGTGTCAATTTTGCCAGCAGCTTGCTTTGAGGTATCAACCAGCTCGGCGGCTTTCACACGCACAAGATCAAGCTCTTTGTTCAAGCGCTGTTGATCGCGCTGAATGCTCGCAGCAGAACTCTCCAACGCCTTCAAGCGTTGGGTTTCGTCGATGTTGCCTTTCATGGCCCCTTCAAATTGGCCTAATGCCTTTTCGAAGCGTGCAAATGCGGCATCTAATTTGTTTACGTCGGTCATCCACGCCCCTTGCCAAAACCGATGAGATTGACTGCAATTTCCCTTTTAGCACAAGTCCTTGCCTCGCATAGCTGATTCTTTGGGCCAGCAAAACCCATTAAGCCCAAATTATAAAACGCCCAAATCCGGCAATTGACAGCGCTGTTGCCAGTGTTATCAAAGCTTCTGAACTCTATTTTGCAGCTTTAGGAATCACAAAATGACCGATACGCACGCAGTTGCCCCCCGCACCATGGCCAATGCCATCCGAGCACTTTCCATGGACGCCGTGCAAAAAGCCAATTCAGGCCATCCGGGATTGCCGATGGGGGCAGCGGACGTTGCCACTGCGCTCTACACAGATATTTTAAAATTTGATGCCTCCGCCCCGCATTGGCCAGATCGTGATCGGTTCATTTTATCGGCTGGCCATGGCTCAATGTTGCTTTATTCGCTGCTCCATCTGACTGGTTACAAAGACATGACCATGGAGCAGATTAAAAACTTCCGCCAATGGGGCTCAATCACTGCAGGCCATCCTGAATATGGCCATGCGACAGGCATTGAAACCACCACAGGCCCCTTGGGCCAAGGCATTGCCAACGCCGTGGGCTTTGCCATTGCTGAGCGCCATTTAAATGCGCGCTTTGGTGATGATCTGGTGAACCATAAAACCTATGTGCTGGCTGGCGATGGCTGCTTGATGGAAGGCATCAGCCAAGAAGCACTTTCGCTTGCAGCGCATTTGCGTTTGAAAAACTTGATTGTGATGTGGGATGACAACGGCATCACCATTGACGGCAAAGTGGGCGTGTCGGACTCGACTGACCAGTTGCAACGCTTTGCTGCTTCGGGTTGGAATGTGTGCCGTGTTGATGGCCATGATCATAACGCTATCTATCAAGCGCTGCTGACAGCCCAGCACGCTGACCGCCCCTCTTTGATTGCATGTAAAACCATTATTGGTTTTGGTGCCACCAACAAGCAAGGCACACAAGGCGTGCATGGCTCGCCCTTGGGCGCTGAGGAAATTGCCGTGGCCCGCAAAGTTCTAGGTTGGGATGCTGCACCCTTTGTAATCCCGAAGGATATTTTAGCTGCGTGGCGCGAAACTGGCGCAAAAGGCAAATCCGCCCGCGAAGCATGGGAAGCCCGCTTGGCTGCATCGCCTCACAAAGCCGAATTCAACCGCATCATGAAAGGCGACCTTCCGAAGAATTTTGATGCCGCCATTGCTGCCTATAAAAAGGAACTGGCCGCCAAGCCACCATATGTGGCCACCCGCGCATCTTCACAGGCCGCGTTGAACATCATCAACCCCATCGTCACAGAAACCATGGGCGGCTCGGCTGATCTCACGCACTCAAACAACACCAACTCAAAAGATCAAAAGGCGTTTAGCGCCGCTGATTATTCCGGCTCCTACGTGTCCTATGGCATTCGCGAACATGGTATGGCTGCAGCACTCAATGGCATGGCATTGCATGGCGGTGTTATTCCTTACGCTGGCACATTCTTCTGCTTCACTGATTATTGCCGGCCTTCCATTCGCCTCGCTGCCCTCATGGGCATCCGCAGCATTTTCGTGATGTCGCATGACTCAATCGGTCTGGGTGAAGACGGCCCAACCCATCAACCGGTTGAACATTTGGCCGCCTGCCGCGTCATCCCTAATGTGTTGGTGTTGCGCCCTTGCGATGCTGTGGAGGCTGTTGAATGCTGGCAGATTGCTTTGGAGTCCGAAAAGACCCCAAGCATCCTCGTCATCACCCGTCAAAAACTGCGCCCTGCGCGGTTAACATATTCGGCCAAGAACCTCTGCGCGCATGGTGCCTATGAAATTCAACCCTCCGCCAAAAAAGCCAAGGCCGTAATCTTTGCGTCAGGCTCCGAAATCGAAATCGCCATGGACGCCAAAATCGCCCTCGACAAAAAAGGCATCCCCACGCGCGTGGTATCAGTGCCATCCATGGAACTCTTCGAGCGCCAGTCGAAGGCCTATAAAGCCAGCGTAATGGGCACCGAAAAAATCCGCATCGCCATTGAAGCCGGTGTCAAAACCGGCTGGGAAAAATTCATTGGCGACAACGGGCATTTCATCGGCATGACTGGCTTTGGCGCAAGTGCTCCGGCAGAAGTGCTGTATGAGAAGTTCGGGATCACCGCGAAAGCTGTGGTGAAGGCGGCCTCCGCCAAGTGATATCATCGGCGGTCTTGACTTTCATTCATAGTGTGTATAAATACACACCATGAACAGCCGTGAGGTCATTCGGCTTTTGCAAGCCGCTGGCTGGCAACAGGTGGCTCAAAAAGGCAGCCATGTGCAATTCAAACACAAGGAAAAGCCGGGGCGAGTGACCGTTCCGCACCCTAAGCAGGATGTTCCAATCGGCACTTTGCGCTCCATTGAAAATCAGGCGCAAATGAAATTGAGGTAAATATGTCCGAATACATCGCAGTCATCCACAAGGATAAGGATTCGGCCTTTGGTGCCAGTTTCCCAGATTTGCCTGGCTGCATTTCTGCTGCAGATACTCTCGAAGACTTGCGCCCAATGATTACGGAGGCACTAGCCTTTCATCTTGAGGGCATGCGCGAAGATGGTGATGCAATTCCAACCCCCAGCAGCTTTGATGAAATCATCCAGGCCGAAGACTATGGCGACGCAGTGGCGGTAATGGTGGTGAAAGCCCCCGATGAGGCCGAGGCAACAGTGCGCGTGAACATCACATTGCCCGAAAACACCTTAGCCCAAATCGACCGCAAAGCCGCCAAACTCGGCATGTCTCGCTCAGGATTTTTAGCCAAGGCGGCGAAGCGGTGGTAAGTAGTAACGAGGTTAAGTTACAATGATGACGCATTTATCTGAAAGACATTTCAACATTTCATATTTTCGATCGGATAAGTGGTATGAGAAGTTCTGTAGTTGAATAAGTGCACCGAAACCCAATTTGGTCAATCAGAAGAGCAGTTTAAAAACATTGCCATTCTTGTCTTGGGCTACACCATATCCATTGGCTGTTCCGCTGCCTGTCAAAAACTCAGCGTTGAGGGCGTTACCATCATCGCAAACAGCATAAGCTTGTCCCTTGTTAGCACCGGGCAAATTCCCCGAAGTTGTCCCGTTCCCCACAATCGATCCATACTGAGTTAATAGGGACACATTAGAGTTTTGAACATAAGTCGGAGCCACCGAAGCCCATTTGCCATTACATTTTGCGCCGTTAGGCATTGTCAAATCAAAAGGCCCTGAACCACCTGTGATTCCGCCAACTTTGGCTATAATAGCCGACTTACTGCCCGACTGCGAAAGCGGTCCTTGGACAGGATATAAGCTAGCTGTGGTGGACATAGAGCAAGCAGCAAGAGGAAATATTGCGCAGGTTGTCACGATCTGTGTTAAAGTTTTTGCTTGGTTAAACTTCATTACTATTCTCATGCTATCTGCTGTAACTTATTGCAAAATTTGTGCCATGTCAGTAGTTTATTGTCGTGATTCAATTAATCCTTATAAAACGAGAACTACGGTGAATGCGCAATAAAATCACCTCACCCAAATCTCAATCTTAACCCTCAACACCTCCCCCACCCGTCATCCCCGCGAAGGCGGGGACCCGCTTTGCTCTACGCAAATCCACTGTCAGATATTCTCTGTTCATGAGCGAAAAGATGAACGAGGATTTGCTTGATCTACATGATCACATTGGTCCAATTAAATTACTTAAAGAAAGCGGGGTCCCCGCCTGCGCGGGGATGACGGATTTTGGGGTGGGGGGATTCGGGCGTGTGGGGATGGAGGTAGCTACCACTGCAATTCACATAGGTTGCTCACCGTGCGTTCCACCGCACGAAACTCACCTCACCTCAACCTCATTCTTAACTTTCAACACCACCCCCAACGCCCGTCATCCCCGCGAAGGCGGGAACCCCGCTTTGATTGACACGTATTCACTGCCGAACATTCTCCCTTCATTGCCGAAGAAATGAAAAATGAGTTGCTTGATCAGATTGCTTCAATTGCAACATTTATAGAAAAGAAAGCGGGGTCCCCGCCTTCGCGGGGATGACGGATTTGGGGGTGGCGATGTGGGGCTGGAGGTAGATACCACTACAATACCGATAGGTTGGTTACAATGCAATCCGCCACACGAAACTCACCTCACCCCAACCTCAATCTTAACCTTCAGCACCACCCTCCACCACCCGTCATCCCCGCGCAGGCGGGGACCCCGCTTTGCTTGACTCATATTCACCGCCAGATATTCTCCGCTCATGAGCGACGAAAAACTCCCAGCGACCTACATCATGGCCAGCAGGTATCGCGGCACACTTTACACCGGTGTGACGAGCGGCCTGTGGCAACGTGTTTGGGATCACAAGAGTGGGCGGTTTGATGGCTTCACAAAAGATTATGAAATCAAAAACCTAGTTTGGTATGAACACCACCATGAAATGGAAGACGCCATCCGCCGCGAGAAACAAATCAAGAAATGGAATAGGTCTTGGAAGTTTCGTATCATTGAAGAGACGAACAAAGATTGGCTCGATCTACATGATACAATCGATCCCGTCACAACATTGGTGGAGAAGGAAGCGGGGTCCCCGCCTTCGCGGGCAGGGCTATCGCATATGAGCTAATGCGTTGATGAGGTAGGCGTTATCCCAGGAACATTTCTTGATGCGGTGGCTGATGGGGATTTTTGGTTTATC
>JAYVPZ010000078.1:0-2628 GCA_043757105.1 Aestuariivirga sp.
AGACACATAAAACGGCCACCCGGTTTCAACACGCGGTAAGCCTCGGCCAATGCTTTATTGATATGGGTGACATTTCGAATGCCAAAGGCAATTGTATAAGCATCAAAATGGGAATCCGGAAATGCAAGTGATTCAGCATTGCCAACAGTGAGCAAACAACGATCCAAGCGCCCCTCAGCCTCAGCCCGCTTTTGGCCCTCGCCCACCATTTCAGGTGAAATATCAGCAATAGTGACCCGCGTGTTGGGGCCACCAGCATCCAGAATGCGAAAGGCAATATCGCCCGTGCCGCCAGCCACATCCAGCACATTAAAGGCACGTTCACCCTTTGGTGGGTTTAACATGGTAATCATGTCATCCTTCCAAAGTCGGTGCAGGCCCGACGACATCAAATCATTCATCTGGTCATAGCGCTCTGCGGCTTTAGAAAAAACCTCATTGACCATGCCCTGCTTTTCGGCTTCAGGCACAGTTTTAAAGCCAAAAGCAGCTTCGGGCTTGTGTTCGTTCTCGGTCATGTTTTTAAGATAGTGCATTATTCGCAAGACTTCTATTGCCTCGATTGGCGCAGCTCACTACAGGGTTAACCATGCCAGAATTGCCTGAGGTTGAAACAGTTAAGCGCGGCTTGGAACCCATTTTGCTGGGCCAAGTGATCAAAAATGTTGAACTTCGCCGCGCCAATCTGCGCTTTCCATTTCCCGATGGTTTTGCCGTCAGACTGGCAGGGGCTAAAATCATAGGTCTTTCCCGTCGTGCCAAATATATTCTTGTTGATCTCGACAATAATCTGACCTTGATTTCCCATTTAGGCATGACGGGCCGCTTCACAGCATTAGAGCCAGAGGGCGGCGGCACGAATCTGGGCGAGTTTTATTTTGAAACTGCTGCCAATGCGAATGCCGATGGTCCGCACGATCATGTGGTTTTCACTTTGGGCAATTGCGTAAAGCTGGTCTATTCTGATCCAAGACGGTTTGGCATGATGGATTTGGCGCTTTCATCGGAACTGACACATCATAAATTGCTAAAAGACATTGGCGTTGAACCACTCGGAAACGAGATCAACGGTCAATACATTGCGCAAAAATTCAAAGACAAATCCGCCCCCTTGAAAGCAGCCCTCCTCGATCAACGCATCATAGCTGGGCTTGGCAACATTTATGTCTGCGAATCCTTGCACCGAGCCAAGCTTTCACCAAAACGCAAAGCGGGCACACTCGTCAAAGCCCGGTCGCATGATCCAAGACTTGATGAACTCTTGCGCCATATAAAAGATATTTTAAACGATGCGATAATTGCTGGCGGCTCGACGCTCCAAGATTTTGTTGGTGCAGATGGTGAAAAAGGGGCTTACCAACAGCGCTTTTCTGCTTATGATCGCGAAGGCGAGAATTGCAGCAATGTCGGTTGTCACGGTCAGATTAAACGTATTACACAAAGTGGCCGTTCAACATTCTTTTGCCCAGCCTGTCAAAAATAGGATCAGCTCATGAGCTTTGAAAACATAATTGTCGAAACCAAAGGCAAAGTTGGCCTCATCATTTTCAATCGGCCAAAGGCGCTCAATGCGCTGAACTCCGCATTGATTACCGAATTGAACATTGCTCTCGATACTTACGAAGCTGATACCAACATCGGCGCCATCATCATCACGGGTAGCGAAAAGGCCTTTGCCGCAGGGGCAGATATTCGCGAAATGAAGGATATGACGTTCGCCGAAGTGACGTCGCAAAATTTCCTAAAAGAGTGGGATCATATTAATTCGATCACTAAGCCGATGATTGCCGCCGTTTCAGGCTTCGCGTTGGGTGGTGGCTGTGAATATGCAATGGCTTGCGATATCATTATAGCAAGCGAGACTGCCAAATTCAGTCTGCCGGAAGCCACCATTGGAATTATCCCGGGTGGCGGCGGTACTCAGCGATTAGCGCGTGCTGTAGGAAAATCTAAAGCGATGGAAATGATTTTGTCTGGCCGAATGATTGACTCCACTGAAGCAGAGCGAATTGGTCTCGTGGCCCGCATCGTGCCGACTGAAAAATTAATTGAAGAGGCTTTGAATTTAGCGACGAAGATTGCTGATCTGTCTCAACCTGTGGTCAAGGCCGCTAAGCAAGCCGTGCTCGCCGCCTTTGAATTGCCCATGAGCCAAGGCCTGACAATGGAACGCAAACTCATTCACTCCATGTTTGACCTTCATGACCAAAAAGAAGGCATGACAGCGTTTCTTGAAAAGCGCCCACCAAAATTTGAAAATAGATAATTAAACCGGACGCACTTCCGAAACTTCTGGCACAAAGTGGCGCAGAAGGTTTTCAATGCCGTGTTTCAAAGTGGCTGTTGATGATGGACATCCCGCACAAGAGCCTTTCATGTTCAGATAGACAATGCCCTCTTTGAAACCTTTAAAAGTAATATCGCCACCATCTTGGGCCACTGCAGGGCGCACGCGCGTGTCGAGCAGATCCTTAATGGTCTTTACAATCTCGCCATGCTCTTCGGCAAAAAACTCATCGCCTTGAATCTCGGCTTGGTCTTCGCCCACCAGAATAGGTGCACCCGAAACATAATGATCCATGATCAGGCCAAGGATGGCCGGTTTCAAATGCTGCCATTCGCCTACAC
>JAYVPZ010000079.1:0-10188 GCA_043757105.1 Aestuariivirga sp.
AGCACTTGCCACAAAAACACAAGTCAGCAAATAAGCCGGCTTCTGCACCCAAAATACCGGTAATGCACCCAGCAACACATCGCGGATCGTGCCGCCCCCAATGCCCGTCACACACCCGTGCAGCGCAAACCCAACAATATCCATTTTCTTGTGCGATGCCACCAAAGCACCCGACAACGCAAAAACGCAAATCCCAAACCAATCCAGAAATTGTGCAATTGAATTTAACATGCAAAGTTCATAGCAGAGTTTTCAAGTTTTGATCCAGCGGCCGAAAATCGAAATCCCAAAGTTTCGTCGGACAATCAGCGACGGAAATCCTCAGGCCCCTCGTCTTAGGTTTAACAAGAGCTGCAATTTGCACCCTTGATTTCTAGAATTGGAGAACGACATGAAATATTCGAGAGTCATTATTGGTGCTGTCGCATTGCTCGCTGTGGGCTTAACAGCGGCGGCCTTTAGTCGGGGTCATCACCAGGGCCATGGCAGGTTTGACGATCAAGGCATGATGATGGGCGACGGCGAACGCGGCGGTCGCCATGGCGGCGATGGCCAAATTGCCACGACATTGGATGCAAATGGCAACCGGATCATCAGCGACGACATGATGGCAGGCATGGCCGCACGCGCTTTTGGAAGGCAAGATCAAAACCGCGATGAATCTTTGACCGTCGCTGAATACACCTTCAAGCCAACTCGCTGGTTCAATGCAACAGCACCAACCGCAGCCCAAACCGACGCGTCAAAAAAGCGCTTTGCCGAAATCGATACTGACAAGAATAATCTGGTTTCAAAGTTGGAATTCATGACCTCCGAACATGCACGCTATTTGGCAGCGGACGCCGACAAAGATGGTAAAATTTCCGCATGGGAATTTCACAGTATGACACGGCCGTTTAGCTAAAACTTTACCCCTTCGAAACTCACCTTCGAGGGGGAATTAGTCGAACAGAGACATGCGTCAATAAAGTGACCCATTCACTTCAGGCACAACACGCCCCATATTCGTCACAATCTCCGGTCCTAAAAAAATTTGATCAGCATAAATTTTATTGCCCTGCGCCACCACGCCAGTGGCAACACTCAAATAATCAGGGCTCTGCAACGCGTGTCGGTGCGGCGGGCTGTTGACCCATTGTTGAAAAATCTTTTTCGCAGCATTTGGGTCGGTTAAATCCGCATGGCTAAGCCGTGCCGCATTCTCGCCCATGCTCGGCAAAATCATAGCCCCATTTCTGAGCGCCCGCATCCGACTATCGAAATCTTGGCCAGTGCTCGCAGTATGACCCATAAAATTATTCAGCATCATATCCATGGCATGGGCCAAACTTGCATCGTGTTCACTATTATTCTGCTTAAGAACAGACAAGCCTTTTGATCGCCGAAAGGAATTGGCAAGCGTAAACAGCTGTTGTTCGAGGTCTGGGCGCTCTAATCCCGCAGTTTTCGCTTGGTTCGCCAAACGTGTCGCCAAAGCCACATAGATTTCCCGCGCCAAACAGGGCGAGGAAAAAATCAGAACACACACCAAAAAACTGAACTTAAATAGTTTGTTAACCATCAGGAAAGCCCTTCTCACTAAACATCAACGCTATCACCAACTTTTAAACGAATCACTCTCGCACTGGAACATTCTGGACCAAAAATGGAAACAACTGAGGCAATAGACATAGACCAATTGCGCAAACATAGTGCGCAACTTGAAAAAGATATTGCTCATTTGGTGCGCCATGACCAGTTGACGGGATTGATGAATCGCGGTGCTTTTGTTTCAGAAGTTGACCGCATTATGTCAGCCGCCGATTATTCCATCACCAAAGGCGCTATGATCGAAATCGGCATTCGCGGCATACCGCGCATTGCAGGTTCGCTGGGCCGCCATGTTGCTGACTATGTCATATCCGCTTTAGCGGCACGCCTGAACATGATGCGCGATCAAGATAGCTTGTGCTGCCGACTCGATTATTGGAGTTTCGCAATTTTCATTCCAAAGATTGCAGACCCACTCGAGGCTTTGACGACTGCTAAGTCATTCATCGAAGCACTAGGCAAGCCTGTTGATTGGGTCGATCGGCATTTGAAGGTGGAAATGGGTGCAGGCGTTGCACTGACGACAGAAGGTCAACATGAGGCCATAGAACTTTTGGACAA
Organism: Aestuariivirga sp.; assembly: GCA_043757105.1. Taxonomy (GTDB): domain Bacteria; phylum Pseudomonadota; class Alphaproteobacteria; order Rhizobiales; family Aestuariivirgaceae; genus Aestuariivirga. Next base: position 2,152 of record JAYVPZ010000079.1, read on the forward strand.
TGTCGGCTTGGCGCTGAAATCAGCCACTGAAAAAAATGGCGCAGGCTATAGTTTTTTCAATCCCGCTCTCGCGCAAATCGCCAAGCGCAAAGCTGAATTATTACAAGCTTTGCATGACTCAACCGAAAAGCAAATGTTCAAGCTGCATTACCAGCCCTTCTTCAACACCAAGACAGGCGAACTTTGCGGTTTTGAAGCTTTGATGCGCATGGATCATGCTGAACTTGGTTCCATTTCTCCAGCGGAATTCATTCCAGTAGCTGAGGAATCAGGCACCATCACAAGACTCGGAGCTTGGGCGTTGGCCGAGGCCTGCCGCGAAGCAGCAGGTTGGCCAAGTCACCTCACAGTGGCTGTTAATATTTCACCAGAACAATTTTACAGCGGCACACTTTTAACCGATGTGCACAATGCCCTTGAGCTCTCAAGTTTCCCAGCTTATCGGCTTGAACTTGAAATAACCGAAGGCACAATGCTGAAAGATTCTGAAATGGTTATGTCGCAGCTTGGCGCATTGCGTGACATGGGTTGCGCCATTGTGCTCGATGATTTTGGAACTGGTTATTCGAGCTTGAGTTACCTGTGGAAATTTCCATTTTCAAAATTGAAAATTGATCGTTCCTTCGTGCAGGCTTTAGATGATACTCATCTGGTGCGCGGCATGCTGCGTTCTATTATTGATCTGTCGCGCAATCTTGGACTCAAGGTAACAGCTGAAGGGATTGAAACCCAACAGCATTTGTCAGTGTTGCGTGAGTTCAACTGTGATTACATCCAAGGCTATCTCTCAGGAAGGCCAGCAAGCCAAACTGATATTGCGGCTATTATTCTCAAAAACTTTGCCTCCCAATTGCGTGAACAACCTCAGGACTTGACATCACAAAACCAGCTGCGCAAATCTGCTCTATCTTCATAAACTGAGTAGAATCTTGTGAGCCTGCCTATAGCGCCAACACGACCATTGCCCGTCCTAAAAGCATTCGTCCATATCTTCAGCGGCATGTCTGCACATTGGCGGGAGGCGCTGAAAATCGCATTGCCATGGCTAATGCTGACAACCGTTCTGAATATTTGGAGTTTCAAAACTCATCCGCCAAGCACCAACACCTTGGCAGATTTTAATCTGAATTGGACTGATTGGGTCATTGTTGCCCTCAGTCTCGTTGCTTCATCTTCCGTCGCTGTATCATGGCACCGTTTCATTTTGATTGATGCGCCCTTGAAAGATGTTTCAATCTTCCGCGCGGACCGCTTAGTTTGGCTTTATCTCGTTCGAACTCTTGCAATCTTCCTATTATGTTTGGTGCCATTGGTTGCGTTGCTGGTGATCGGAAATTTCGTTCCGCCCATCCTTCAACCCCTAATTTTCGCCCTTTTTCTTCAACTCATGGTCTTTGGCTACCGCATGTCGATAAGCCTTCCAGCACAGGCAATTGGCGAAACAAAAATTGGGATCAAAGAAGCACTTGAATTGACGCGTCACAACAATCTGCGGATTTTTGGCCTCATCGCTTTAACATATCTTGCTTTGATCCTCGTTTTTCTCGCGTTTGTGATCGTGATCGGAGCATTACCAGCCAACATAGCTTTACTGGGTTCCTTTATATTGGGGCTACCAGTGCTATTTTTTCACTTGTTGCTGACGACGAACCTTTTGACCTCGCTATATGGCTTCTTCGTTCAAAAACGAGACTTTTAACCTTGCAATCCTTCCTAACATGTGCCATATTGTATAAATATTGTAAATATGGCGCTTAAATCATGCAAAATTTTACGTCTCGGCATTATTCGACGGAAAGAAGCAGTTCAGAGGCCGAAGGGCTTTCAGAGGCATCTTCGTCATTTAACTCTTACAAATTAAATGATTTGAACGCTGCTTGGCACAAAGCTCAGTCAGAATTAGCGAATGGCCTCCAAAATCCATTGAGTGTTGACGAGCTCGGGCCTTGGGTCGCACGCTTGAGTGCAGACGAGATTGATGAACTGGTCATTCCAAAACGCACGCTGGTGCGCCGCCGGGCTAATCATGAGGACCTGTCGCGAGAAGAACGGGATAAGGCATTTCGTTTGGCACGTATCATTTCAGAAGCGGATCGTGTGTTCGGTGACAAAAAAATTGCAGATCGTTGGCTGCGTCAACCTTTGGCATCATTTGCAGGTCAAAACCCTTTGCAGCTTCTGAAGTCTGAACATGGCGCTTTGGCGGTTGATGAAGTGCTGGGCCAAATTGACCATGGCATATTCAGCTAATTATCAACGCGATGCGACTTTGGCGAATTTCAAATTACCCCGATCTATCAGGAATAGGCGGCCTCAAATACGCCGGGCGCTGGCACAATAAAGGACGCCTGATTATTTATACAGCTGAACATCCTGCACTTGCGATGATCGAGACCATGGTTCACTTTACATGGGATACGGCTCCCGCTGAACTTCAACTTTGCACGATTGAAATTGAAAATATTGAAGCGATTGAAACCATCACACCACCATCAGATTGGCTTTCAAGTTCCAGCACAACCCGCGCGATCGGGGATGAGTGGCTTGCAGCAAACACTGCGTTACTTCTGCGCATACCGTCTGTAATTATACCAGATAGTTACAACTATCTCATCAATCCCATGCATGCCCAACCCGACCAATTGAAAGTTTTAAAAACTCAAAAAGTGCCGCTTGATCCACGCCTGCGCAAAAATTAATCTGCAAACGGATCTGTCATCAAAATCGTATCTTCACGTTCTGGCGAAGTTGAAAGCATCGCAATTGGGCATTGGATTAACTCTTCCAAATAACGCACATATTTAACTGCCTGCGCTGGAAGCGCTGACCACGATCGTGCTCCAGCAGTGGTACCCTTCCAGCCTTCAAAGCTTTCATAAATCGGCTCAACGCGGGCTTGTTGATCTTCCGCCGCCGGAAACAAATCAATCCGCTTGCCATCAAGCTGGTAGCCAACACTCACTTTAATTTCGTCAAGCCCATCAAGAACATCAAGCTTGGTAAGTGCAATTCCCTGAATACCTGATGTCTTAATTGCTTGGCGCACCAACACAGAGTCAAACCAACCCACGCGGCGTTTTCGACCTGTCACAGTGCCAAATTCATGGCCACGCGCGCCAATCCATTCGCCCACATCATTGTCTTGCTCAGTCGGAAACGGCCCAGAGCCCACTCGCGTTGTGTATGCTTTGCAAATGCCTAAAACATAATTCACTGCTGATGGCCCAAGGCCTGAACCAGCCGCCGCCTGCCCTGCCACCGTGTTTGATGAGGTCACATAGGGATATGTGCCATGATCAATATCAAGCAGAATGCCTTGCGCACCTTCAAACAAAATCCGTTTTCCTTCGCGGCGCATATCATCAAGCTTGGCCCAGACGGCATCCGAGAAAGGCAAAATCTTCGGAGCAATTTCTTGCAACTGTGCCATCACCGTTGCAGCAGAGTGTTCAGGTTGGCCCATGCCACGGCGCAGCGCATTGTGATGCGCCAGCATGCGGTCAATCTTTGGCCCAAGAGTGGATAAATCGGCAAGGTCATTCACGCGTATAGCGCGCCGACCAACCTTATCTTCATAGGCAGGCCCAATGCCGCGCCCTGTCGTGCCAATCTTGCCATCACCCGCCGCAGCTTCACGCAATTTATCAAGCTCGCTATGAAGTGGTAAAATCAAAGTTGCATTGCCAGCCACGCGCAAATTATCGCGCGAGATATGAACGCCCTGCTTCGTCAGTTTTTCAATTTCAGCAATCAACGCCCAAGGGTCAATCACCACACCATTGCCGATGACGGAAAGCTTGCCCGGCCGCAAAATGCCCGAAGGCAACAGCGATAATTTGTAAGTCACCCCATTGATGACCAGCGTGTGCCCGGCATTGTGCCCGCCCTGAAACCGCACCACCACATCGGCGCGTTCCGAAAGCCAGTCTACAATCTTTCCCTTGCCTTCATCGCCCCACTGCGCGCCGACAACTGCCACATTGGCCATGGTTCAAACCCCTTTAAACACGACTACGGCTCCGAGCAGGATTCTGCCGGAGCCGTTGCAGGTTCATACATTAAATGGGGTTCGGCGCAATACGCTTTATTGGTTCATGCTCAGGTTAATGGCTTGGGGAGCGGTAATTTTGTAACCCGTCTTCAAGTCCTTTTCCGCCTTTGGTTCCAAATCAAAATTCCAAGCCAAAACTCCGCGTTTCTTCTCAAAATCAGTCACACTTGGCTCTGTCATGCCGCCCAAACTTTCAACCACAACATCCGTTTGTGTCGAGAACGGCTTGCGGTCGATCACTGTCACGGGGATCATCACATCATGTAAATTCTTGACTGAAATATCCCAAGCCAATTCCTGCACATTTGAAGTTGTGATAATCCCGGTCGTCCCAGAGTTGCGCTTCACCTCGGCGCGTTTTACTTTAATCAAATCATCCACACCAAAGCCCAGCTTGGTTTCCTCACCAGCCGAGAGTTGTGGCAATCCACCTTGCCCCACAAACATGCCGTCACGGAACAAGTTGACCACACCCGGCAAATAGGGCGCATCACCTTTCATGGTGAAGGCTGCTGTCAGATAGGCATTCGGATCAAGACGCGGAACGGTGATTGCCTGCAAAGCCACATCAAACTGGTCTGTTGCAATGCGCACTTTTTTGCCAGTGCCCGTATTATTCACTGAAACCCGACCTTGAATATTGTAGTTTGCATTAAAACCCGCAAATTCAATCACAGCTTGGCGCTGCTTTGTCGGAACCAGACTTTTCTTGGCTTCCTTTAAAACTTCGTCATCAGCTTTAAACTTATCGTCCGGTTCTGCTTGCCCAGACGCCATTGGTGCTGCTGGAGCAGCATCTTGAAGTTCATTACGCAAACTTTGTGCAATCGCAATCTGAATTGGATCCTCGCCCAAATCCGGCGCAGCTGTTGAACCCGATGGCCTCGCCGTCGATAATGTTATCGCAACATTATCCCAAGTCTCGCCTGTATTCTGCATCACTTCAGCACGACGAATAATTTCGAGCTTAGCCTTTTCACCCTTAGCCGGAAGCGCCAATTTCGCGTCATAAAATGGCTGCCAGCCTGCCTCACCAATGCGGTAGCTCACTTTGATTGATCCATTCACAGCTGCATCTGCCGCCACATGCACAGCCACTTGCAAATGCGCTGCCTCAGCAGGGGCTAATTCCTGCGCTTTGACATTGAGATCGGCAACTGATTTATCAATCGCGCGCTGGCGCAATTGCGCAACATGAATTGACTTTGAAATCGTCGTCAGCCGCGCGCCAACCAAATCAACCAAATTCCCCAGCGCTGTCGCATCAACAGTCTTAACTGTTTCAGTTGTCGAACCAGGTTGCAATTGCTTGTTGGCCAAAGACATCAGCAATCTTTGCTGGGCTTGAGCATCGGCAATGGTTTGATCAAGCCCACTGCGCTCATCCATCAACACTTCAATTTGACCATTGATCAGCTTGCGCCGCGCATCAAAATCATCGAAAGAAAGCATGATCATTTTGGAATCAACAGAGGTAATTTCCAACCCTGCATTCCCAGCACCTTCAACGCGTATCGATTGTGGATCAATCGTACCCGGCAAATCATCCAACAAAAGCGTATGCTCACCCGGTTGCAAATTGATTGTGCCAACCCGCACGATATCCGCCCCTTGCGGATAAACCGTAACAGCATCGATGTGAGATGACAGTTTAACGTCATCTGCCAATGCAGGAACAAATGTGCTGCTCAGCAAAAGGAATGTGACAAAACCTAATTTCATGATTGTTCTCCCGAAGGGCCGAATGGGCCAATGGCTGCGCACATGCTGCTCTCGCCACGGCAATTGTGGGGCAAGATCGCGGCTATTCTGGACAACCACCCAGCCAAGGTTAATTCAGAAAATCAGTGAGTTTCAGTTTTCATTGGCCAAAATCTGTGTCATCTTCTATTGGGGGCGCTGCAACGAAAGAGATAAAAATGAAATTCAAAATCGGCCTGATCCTCTCATCAACTCTTATCTGCCTCGCCGCAACCGCGCCACATGCTTTTGCGGATGATGCTGAGGCCGCAAGATTGACAACCTTGTTTGAATCCTATCTCACCGATACCGAGGGTGTTGTTTCAGTCGAAGCCAATGGTGACGATTATGACGTGACATTGGATATGTCTGCACTCGCTGACGCCGCCGCGAAAGATGCCCCTGCTGGCGATGCCCCAAGTTTCAAATTAACGCCAATCGAATTCAGCATGACAAGCCAAGGTGATGGCAAATGGGAGATCACTCAAGATCAATCTATCACCATGAGTGCGGAAGTTAAGGGCAAGATGGTGCTCGAAGAAAAAGTTGAATCTTTGAAAGCCACTGGTATTTTTGATGAAAAACTAAATTACTTTTCAAAACTCACAGGTGAAGCAACCGGAATCTCAGTTTCCGAGAAAGTAACTGATCCAACCGCCGGAACAACTGATTTCAGTGTCTCATTAAAAACTATGAAAATTGATCAATCAGGCACTCCTGCCGCAAACGGTGGTGTTGATGTCGTTGGAAAATACACCTTCGACGGACTTAACGAAAACATTAATACGCTTGGCAAACCCGAAAGCGGCATTCCGCCCATGAACATCGTGATTGCTGCAGCAGGTGGCAATTATGATGTGACCGGAAAAGGCCTAAAAGCAGGGTCAATCTTCGATTTGCTGGCCTTCTTCGTTGCGCACCAATCCAAAGAAGAAATTACTAAGAATCAAGCAGAGTTGAAATCGTCGCTGACGAGCGGCATGCCTTTGTGGGAGAATATGTCAGCGAACATGAAGATCAATACGATAACCGTTTCCAGCCAATTTGGTCAGGTGGGAATGGATAGTATGGACATTGTTGTTGACGCAAATGGCATCGTAAAGGATGGCAAGTTCCGCGAAAAAGTAGCGGTCACGGGATTAACCTTGCCACCAGCACTTATCCCACCTTGGGCCGCTAAGCTGGTGCCGAAGAATGTTGGTCTGGATTTCACAGTTTCTGGCTTTGATTTGGCATCTCCCGCTCAATTGCTTTTGACTCAACTCGATCTGGCCAAAGATCCCCCAATTCCAGAAGGTTTCGAGCAAGTGTTAATGCCAGTCTTCATGCCAAAGGGTTCTGTTGATGTTATTTTCAATCCGACCAACATCGACAACGAGACCTACAACGTAAAAGTTGAAGGCAGCATGACAGCAGGCCCCGGGGCCATGCCTTCAGGCAAAGCCACTATTTCAATGAAGGGTCTCGATGAAGTGATGAAGCTCATCCAAGCCGCTCCGCCCGAAGCTGGCCTTCAACAAGGCGCTGCCGTGGTCGTCGTGGCAAAGGGTATGGCAAAAACTGAATCTGACGGAAGCTTAAGTTGGATCGTTGAAGCCTCACCAGATGGAAAGTTCTTGGTGAACGGGATTGATCCAGCAAAGTTGCAGTAATGCGCTTCGATTGTCATTCCCGCCCGTCGGGAATGACAATCATCGAAATATTAAAACTTCAGCGCTTTAACCTGCTGAACATTCGCTAATTTCCGCACGTCTTCCATCACATTCTCTGGCACTCTGCCATCTGTTTCAACAATGCAGATTGCATCACCGCCCTCGATATTGCGTCCTAAATGAAACGTCGCCATGTTGATTTTGGCATTTCCTAAAACAGTGCCCACAGCACCCACAAAGCCAGGCTTGTCCTTGTTTGTAATGTAAAGCATGTTTGAACCAAAATTACATTCCAGCTCAATGCCCTTGATTTGAATAATCCGCGGCTTACCATCCGAGAACACTGTTCCAGCAACTGAACGCTCTTGCATATCCGTCTTCACAGTTACGCGAATATAAGTTTCATAAGCGCCGCGCTTGCTTTGCTTCACTTGGTCCACCTGAATGCCGCGCTCTTTGGCAACAACAGGTGCCGACACCATGTTGACCGTGCCTAATTGCGCTTGCAGAACGCCCGCAAGGGCAGCCGATGTCAGAGCCTTTGTGTTCAGCTCACCCACATCTCCCGCATATTCAATCACAATTCCTTGAATC
>JAYVPZ010000080.1:0-10114 GCA_043757105.1 Aestuariivirga sp.
CATCGGGCCAGCGGAGATGGCGTTGACGCGGATGCCTTGGGGGCCATAGTCGCCAGCGAGGTAACGCACGGCGGATTCGAGGGCGGCTTTGGCGACACCCATCACATTGTAATTCGGCATCACGCGGGTGGAGCCGCCATATGTGAGCGTGATGATTGAGCCACCTTCAGGCATCAGCTCCGCGGCGCGTTTGGAAATTTCAACGAAGGAAAAACATGAGATGACCATGGTCTTGGAGAAATTCTCGCGGCTTGTATCAGCGAATTTTCCCTTCAGTTCATTCTTGTCAGAAAAGGCAATGGCGTGAACCAGAAAATCAATCTTGCCCCATTTTTGCTTAAGCGCTTCAAACACCGCATCGACTGTGGAAATATCTTCCACATCGCAAGGCAGCAAAATATCGGAACCAACCGACTTTGCCAAAGGCTCCACACGTTTGCCGAATGCTTCGCCCTGATAGGTGAAGGCCAATTCAGCACCTTGCTTGGCCAGCGCTTGCGCGATTCCCCAGGCAATCGAGTGGTCATTGGCAACGCCCATAATCAGGCCGCGTTTGCCTTGCATCAATCCAGCAGTCATTTTTTTGATTATCCGTTATAGCGTTGCATGATCAATGTGGCGTTGGTGCCGCCAAAGCCGAAGCTGTTGGACATGACCGTATCAATTTTAGCGTTGTCCACGCGCTTCCGCAGAATTGGAATGTCGGCAAATTCGGGATCAAGCTCTTCGATGTTGGCACTTTCGCACAAGAAGCCGTTCTTCATCATGAGCATTGAATAAATTGCTTCTTGGACTCCCGTTGCACCGAGCGAATGACCCGTCAAAGATTTAGTTGAAGAGATCGGCGGAATTTTATCGCCGAACACAGCACGAATGGCTTCGATTTCTTTTTGGTCGCCCACAGGAGTTGATGTGCCGTGGGGGTTGATGTAATCAATCTGCCCAACACCCTGCATCGCCATTTTCATGCAGCGCATCGCGCCTTCGCCTGATGGGGCGACCATGTCGTAACCATCAGAGGTCGCACCATAACCCACAATTTCAGCATAGATTTTCGCACCGCGTGCTTTAGCGTGTTCAAGTTCTTCGAGCACCACCGTGCCAGCGCCGCCAGCGATTACAAAACCATCACGGTTTTTATCATAGGCACGTGAAGCAGTTTGCGGTGTGGCGTTATATTTGGATGACATGGCTCCCATGGCATCGAACATCACTGAGAGTGTCCAATCCAATTCTTCGCCGCCGCCCGCAAACATTACATCCTGCTTACCCCATTGAATCATTTCAGCCGCATTGCCGATGCAATGAGCTGATGTAGCGCAGGCTGATGAGATTGAATAATTTACGCCACGAATGCCAAAGGGTGTGGCCAGTGTGGCCGAGTTGGTGGAAGACATAGTGGCCGGAACTGCGAAAGGGCCGACGCGCTTTGGGCCTTTCTCGCGCGTGGTATCAGCAGCTTGAACAACGATGCGCGTGGACGGCCCGCCCGAGCCCATGATGATTCCGGTGCGATCATTTTTCTGATCTTTTTCTTCGAGGCCAGAGTCAGCAATCGCCTGCTGCATAGCCACATAGTTCCACGCCGCACCATCGCCCATAAAGCGGCGCACACGACGATCAACGGATTCTAAATCATAATTCGGTGCACCATGCACTTGGCAGCGAAAACCAAGCTCAGCATATTTATCAGCCCGCACAATACCAGACTTGGCATCATGCAAAGAGGTGGTGACTTCTTGAACATTGTTGCCAATGCTTGAGACGATACCCATTCCGGTGACGACAACACGACGCATGATTTTCTCCTACTTTAATTGCGCGTAATTTAATCGCAAAAGTCTTCAACTTTTGCGCATTACGCGGCTAAGCCTGAAACAGACCGACCTTCATGTCGGTCACATTATATATAGTCTCGCCATCGGCTTTCATCACCCCGTCGGCAACTGCTAATTTCAGTTTGCGTAAGATCAGGCGTTTGACTTCGACTTCATAGGTGACTTTTTTAACCTTCGGCGTCACCATACCACTAAACTTAACCTCGCCCACACCCAAGGCACGGCCTCGACCTGGCTCGCCCAACCAGCCAAGAAAAAACCCAGTGAGCTGCCACAGCGCATCAAGCCCAAGACAACCCGGCATCACGGGATCACCTTCAAAATGGCACGGGAAAAACCAAAGGTCTGGCCTGATATCAAACTCAGCGACAATCCTGCCCAAGCCATGCGCCCCGCCTTTTTCTTCTACATGAGTTATGCGGTCAAACATCAACATGGGAGGTAAAGGCAATTGCGCATTGCCGGGGCCGAAAAGTTTACCCCGCCCACAGGCGATTAGATCGTCATACAGAAATTGTGATTTGCGTTCAGTCATAAATCAAGTGCACCCGTTTTTCAGGAACTTCCTTTACACGAGGGTGGCTGGCTATAAAAGCCTTGAAAATCAGAGACTGTGGATAGGGATAGTTGGGATCAATTCACCACTTCGCCGGGATAGGCACCCCATAGCTTTTCCTGCTGCACGAAGCCGCGGAAGCCGTTGATTTTGACGTCGCACCATTGACCATCACATGCGGCGATTTCGCCGAATGCTCCTGGGGCAAGATTGGCGACCCAGCCGGATTGCAAATTTGCACTTGTGTAGAGCGGTGTTAATTCGTTCTTTTTCCATGGTTCAACGAGGGCGTTACGCTTACTGGCCAGCATGTTTTTAAGAATCCAACCTTCGGTGCCTTGGGCATCACGAATGCGCCGCCAGGTTTCAAATTCGGAAATTATTTCCACGGGAAGTCCTTTGACTTGATAAACCCAAGCCACATCATGATCGCTCGATGGACCTGTGCGCACATTTACTTTTTCAGTTTTCAGTGAAACAAAGCGCGGAACAGGCAAGCCCGACGGCCCTATTTGGCTCGGAACTGAACCAATAGAGCCAGTGATTTCTGCATTGAGCGCATGAGGTTTTTTGACAAAAGTCCAATAAAGCCCGCCCGCTGCCACGGCAACGCAAGACAATGCAATAAAAGCTGAGACGAAGGACCGCGCCATTTGGTTTTCCTAAATTTAAGGTAAAAATGCCGTGCCAAGGTTAAGATTGCGTCAATAGCTTAGGGCGGGCTAGCAAGGGCCATGAACAAAAGTCATTTTAGAATCAGCAAAAGCGTAATCATGGCCAAGGGTTGGTCTTCGCTTTCAAAGCTCACGGTTGAAGCCACGATGCGCGATGGCCGGCATGTGACTCTGACCCGTGAAGTGGCTGACCATGGACCGGGCGCTACGATATTGCCGATTGACCGCACCCGGCAAACCTGTTTGCTGGTTCGGCAATGGCGCGCAGGCGTGGCCTTTACCGGAGAAGACGGGTTTTTAATTGAGGCCTGCGCTGGTTTGCTGGATGCTGATGATCCCATCGGTTGCGCGCGCCGTGAAGCGTTTGAAGAACTTGGTACGCATGTCCATAATATTCAACATGTTTGTGATTTCTTTTCCAGTCCCGGTGCGGTTTCAGAAAAGATCAATTGCTTTCTTGGCGACTATGAATTGGCTGACCGTGTAAATGCGGGCGGCGGCTTGCTTGAAGAAGGCGAGGATATTGAAGTGCTCGAAATACCGATTGATGAGGCCTATGACATGATTGCTTCTGGCGGCATTATTGATGCAAAAACCATTATCCTGCTGCAACATGTCAAGCTGCAAGCGATCACAAGATTATGATGAGCCTGTGTAAACATTTATTTGCGCATGTGGCTGACCACAGGCATGGATTGTTTTAAGGAGATACCACCCATGAAAATTACTCGCCGTTCGGCACTTCAACTTTTTGCTGCTTCAATTTTCGTGCCATTCGCGCCAGCATTTGCTGGTGATTGGAAAGCTATTGAGGCCGAAGCCAAGGGCCAAGAGGTGTTTTTCAATGCTTGGGCTGGCGCTGAAAACATCAACGCCTATATCGCTTGGGCTGGTGGTGAAATCATGAAACGTTACGGTGTCAAACTCACCCATGTGAAAATTACTGATACAGCCGAAGTGGTCAAGCGCGTGCGCGATGAGGTGAAGGCTGGCAAGGCCGATGGCTCGGTTGATCTGGTGTGGATCAATGGTGCAAATTTCAAAGCGATGAAAACTGAGAATTTATTGTTTGGGCCATTTGCTGATGCATTGCCGAATTTCGCTTTGGTTGACACGATGGGCAAACCTTCAACGACTAAAGATTTTACAGAAACCACTGATGGGCTTGAGAGCCCATGGGGCATGGCGCAATTTACATTCTTTGCCGATGGCGCAAAGGTGGCCAGCCCGCCGCGTTCGATGATTGAGCTTGCGGCATTTGCCAAGGCCAATCCGGGCCGGGTGACTTATCCTGCTCCACCGGATTTTCATGGCACAACTTTTTTGAAGCAGGCCTTGGTTGAAGCCAGCACTGATAGGTCGATTTTCGCAAAGCCAATTGATCAAGCAGGTTTTGACGCTGCGGCAAAACCTTGGTTGGCGTTCTTGGACGAAATCAAACCATCGCTGTGGCGCGAGGGTAAGCAATATCCAAAGTCGCAAGCTGAAATTACGCAAATGGTGGCCGATGGTGAATTGTTGATAGGTTTGACCTTCAATCCAAATGAGCCAGCAAATTTAGTGGCTGCGGGCACTTTGCCAAAAACTGCGATTGCTTGGCAACACTCAGCAGGCACAATTGGCAATTCACATTTCGTGGCGATTCCTGCCAATGCAAAAGCCAAAGCAGGCGCACAAATGGTGGCGAATTTCTTGCTGTCGGCTGAAGCGCAAGCCAAGAAGAATGATCTCAAAACATGGGGCGATCCAACTGTGCTCGATGTGGCAAAACTGAGCGGTGAAGATGCCAAAATGTTTGCGGCAAGTGCCGTGCCCGGAAGTGTGACTCTGGCTGGCCCTGCTATTTTGGAGCCTGATGCAAGCTTTGTGACGCTGATTGAATCAACTTGGTTAAACCACTACGCTCAGGGATGATGAGATTTATTCCATACCCATTACGTCACCCCAGCGAAAGCTGGGGCCCCGCTTAAACGCGTGACGACGACCTCGAAAGAAAGCGGGGTGCCAGCTTTCGCTGGCATGACGACGATTGGAGGGGCGTTACCCATTGCAATCCTCTTCTTATTACCCTTAACCATCAGCCTCTTCTACGCTTTTATCGGCGCATTCGACGTCGCCGCATGGCAAGCGCTCTTTGCTCATCCGCAACTATTGTCTGGACTTGAACTTTCAATCTTCACAGGTGCAATATCGACTGCACTCGCACTGATCATCGCCATCATCGTCGTTGCTGCAACTTATGAAAGCGCGGCATGGCACAGACTCCCGGCAACCATGGGAGCTATGCTTGCACTCCCACATCTGGCACTGGCGATAGGTTTGGGCTTTCTCATTATGCCAAGCGGCGTGTTGGCCCGCGTCATTGCAAATATTGTGGGTTGGCAAACGCCGCCCAATTGGGTCACCACTCATGATCCCTATGGACTGGCGCTCATCGCCGCTCTCACGATCAAAGAAGCGCCATTCCTTATTTGGGTGACAGCAGGTTTTCTCAACCGCGATGATATCAAGCAAAATTTCAAAAATCAACGTTCTGTTGCCGCAAGCCTCGGCCATGGAAGCTTTTCTATTTGGTTGCGACTCTATTTACCGCAACTGATGCCAAAACTCATCTGGCCTTTGCTCATCGTCTTTATCTATGCCGCGACCGTGGTCGATATGTCTCTCGTTATCGGCCCCACACAACCACCGACTTTGGCGACCGTTGTTTGGGCGGATATTAACAGTGAGCAAGTGATCAACAATGCACGCGGCAATGTAGGCGCGGTATTTTTGTCTCTCGCGCTTGCGATTTGTTTGGTGATCGCGTGGTTACTGCTCAATGCACTCGCACCACTATACCGACGATTTCTAACAGCGGGGCCAAACTCGCGATCATTACCGAATTTAGTCGGCAATACCAAATATCGAACATTGATTTGGTTCTATCTGATAATCACAACTTTACTGCTTTTCATGTCGTTTGCGCAAAACTGGCCGTTTCCAAATGTCATTCCCACAACATCATTACGCGCATGGAGTTTGATCTTTCAAAACCCAAACGCATTGGCCACCAGCATTATACTTTCCATTTCAACGAGCATGACGGCTTTGTTCCTCATTATTTTGTGGCTTGAAACCATGTCTGAAAATTCGGATCGCATTCTGGTTTTCGTCAGTCTCTTCATATTAGGCCTGCCGGCAATTCTTGTAGGTCTCGGCCAGTATCGTGCTTTTCTCAATTTCGGATTGACGGGGAATATTGCTGGTCTATTCCTCGCGCATCTTATGCCCGTCACGGCTTACATGATCGTCGTTCTCGTTGGCCCTTACCGTGCGCTCGATCCACGCTTCCGAGTAACGACTTCAAGCCTGCGCAAATCAAATCTCGAATTCTTGCGCCAAATCAAATGGCCCCTCCTCAAAGCGCCTATCTATGCCGCAATGGCTGTTGGATTTGCAGTGAGTTTTGGCCAATATATTCCAGCACAACTCGTCGGCGCTGGACGCTACAGCACCTTGCCTGTTGAGGCGGTGACACTTACCTCAGGAACCAACCGTCCACTCACGGCAGCTTTCGCGCTGTTGTTATTGTTGCCGCCGCTTTTGGCCTATGTGATGTCCGCGCAACTCGGCAAATCACGCTGGAGTGACGGATGAGTTTGAACCTCAAAAACATATCGCTGCGGCTCAATGGTAAAACTCTGATTGCGCCATTCTCGATGAAGATTGTTGAAGGTGAGGTCGTGACCTTAATGGGCCCCAGTGGTTCTGGAAAGTCTTCGCTACTGTCTTACATAGCAGGTGATCTTGCCGCGCCTTTCGTTGGCCAAGGCGAAATTGTTTTGAATATGCGACCCTTAAACACCACTCCGCCACAAAACCGAAATATTGGCAGATTGTTTCAGGATGACCTCCTGTTTCCGCATATGACTGTTGGCGAAAATCTTCTCTTTGCGATACCGCGAGGGGTACGTGCAGAGCGTGAAACGATGATGCACACTGCCTTGGAACGTACTGAACTTGAAGGCTTCGAACATCGAGGGCCACACACTCTATCAGGCGGTCAACGTTCTCGTGTTTCGCTTATGCGTTCATTGCTGGCAAAGCCGCAAGCCATGTTGCTTGATGAGCCGTTTAATAAATTGGACCGCGACTTACGCAGCGCCATACGCGATTATACAATCGCCCATCTTAAAGACCGCAACGTGCCAACACTTTTGGTGACCCATGACATTAGCGATGCGCCAGCGAATGGACGTATTTTTGAAATCGATAAATTTGGTGAGATAAAACATGTTTGACCGCATAACATTGAAATTGACCAAGCCCTTAGTCGATGCCGTCGCCAAACGATTTACTGCCTGGGGTTTTACTGCTGACCAAATTACCTTTGCTAGCTTTGGTCTCGGGATGAGCGCTGCAGCTTTGATTGTTTTTGGCCATACGTCACTTGCTCTGGTTCCGCTGATCCTAGGCCGTATGGGGGATGGTCTTGATGGCGCGGTAGCGAGGCAGACCACCCAAACTGACCGTGGCGCATTTATGGATATTGCTTTGGATTTTGTATTCTACGCCAGTGTGCCTTTGGCCTTTGCGGTTTTGAACCAACAAGAAAACGCTTTGGCCGCAGCAGTCTTGTTGGCCGCTTTCATTGGCACTGGCACAAGCTTTTTGGCCTATGCCATCATGGCCGCCAAACGTGGCGAAACCAGCACTGATTATCCGTCCAAGTCATTCTACTATTTAGGTGGCCTCACCGAAGGCACTGAAACGATAACACTGTTCATTGCTATGTGCCTTTTCCCATCGCACTTCGTGGTCATGGCATTTATTTATGCGGTGTTGTGTTGTCTCACGACATTTTCGCGGATCGTGGCGGGATGGAAAGCGTTCAAAAATCAATAGTTTGGCTTGATCGAAGCGCCCAGTTTTTCTATGAACGTTTAAACAGGAAAATGACTTTTGAAGAAGCTCGATACTTCAAATCAATATCAGGATGACCGCCTCTTTGAACTGCGCTGGAAACGCAGCGAACGTGATTTGCTGGAACCTTTGCGCTTGCTCTATGGTAACAATCCAGATTTTGAAGAGAAACTCAAATCGCTTTTAATTAAGCATTGGCAGCAACGACCTTATGATTTGAAAGACCTTGATCTTCAGCGTGACTTAGAACCAGATTGGTTCTTATCAGAACAGATGGTGGGTTATGTTTTTTACGTTGATCGTTTTTCAGGAACTCTGACGGGGGTTCTTGATCATCTCGATTATTTAGAAAGCCTAGGCGCCAACTACATTCATTTCATGCCTTGCTTGAAGCCACGCCCTGGCAATAGCGATGGTGGATATTCCGTCATGGATTACCGCGCCATTGATCCCAAGCTTGGCACAATGGCGGATTTTGAAAAAGTGGCCACGGCATTGCGGGCTCGCAATATGGATGTGTGCGTTGATCTGGTTCTGAACCATACGGCCAAAGAACATGAGTGGGCCGTGAAGGCCAAAGCTGGTGACGCCAAATATCAGAATTATTATTGGATGTTTGAAACCGACTTGCAGCCCAAGGCCTATGAAGCATCGTTAGTGGAAATTTTCCCCAATGATGCGCCGGGCAGCTTCACGCATTATCCTGAATTTAAGCGTTGGGTATGGACGACGTTCAATGAACATCAATGGGATTTGAATTGGACAAACCCTGATGTGTTTCTTGAAATCGTCGACATCATGCTCAACCTTGCCAACAAAGGGGCCACGTGTTTGCGGCTTGATGCTGTGGCCTTCATGTGGAAACGGCTGGGTACAAATTGTCAAAACCAACCTGAGGTGCATGACATTTTACAAGCCTTGCGCGCAGCAACGCGTGTTGCAGCCCCTGCCCTGATTCACAAGGCCGAAGCCATTGTGGCCCCCAAAGATTTGGTGCCCTATTTGGGCCAGGGTCGTCATACAGGCCGCGTGGCTAACCTTGCCTACCACAATAATTTAATGGTGCAATATTGGTCAACATTGGCCACGCGTGATGTGCGGCTGATGAACTATGTGCTGTCCACACATTTTCCGGAAAGCTTTCGCAACGCCAGCTTCGCCACTTACATACGCTGTCACGATGATATTGGTTGGGCCATCACCGAGGAAGATGCAAGCGCGTTTCCTCATATGTCGGGCCCCGGACATCGACGCTTTCTGCGGATTTTTATTCCGGTCAGCATGCTGGCAGCTTCGCGCGGGGGGATATTTTTCAAGAAAATGCTGAAACAGGTGATCGTCGTAACAGCGGTTCCTTCGCCAGCCTCGCAGGGCTTGAGGCCGCAAAACTGGCGAATGATGTTGTCGGGATCAGCACTGCCATTCAACGCATCTTGATGGGCTACGTGCTGATGTGTTCATTTGGCGGCATGCCTCTGCTTTATATGGGTGACGAGATTGGACTGTTGAATGATTATGAGTTCAAAAAAAATCCTGATCATGCCAACGACAATCGCTGGATGCACCGCCCTAAAATGGATTGGGATGTTGCAAACAAGCCGGGCTGGCCAGAACTCGAACTATTGAACGGTGTGAAACACATCATCGCTCGCCGCAAAGCCACGCCTAATCTTGCCGCTACAAAGCCGACACGCATTTTGCAATCAGGCAACGCAAGCATTTTTATGTTTGCAAGATTGGGTGACGAGAAGCCACTGGTGTGCATTTTCAACTTCACTGACACATGGCAACGCTTGCCCGCTGATCACTTGCGCGCACAAGGTGTTGAGCTGTTTCATGACGAACTAGGTGGTGGAGTCATCGCGCTGCAGGATGGGTTCTTACCCGTAGCACCTTATGGACGGTTATGGCTGGCGTAAGTTGGTAACGAATTCTTAATAAAAAAAACTCATTTCAACCCAAAATAATTCTTGAATACGACAAAAGAATCCATCATATGCAGCTCACCCAAAGTCGCACGTGCCGCAAGGTCTCCCCAAAGCAACGACGGTGTAAGGTTTTTTAGTCTCTGTCGGCCCTCCAAAGTCGGCGAAACTGAGAGGCACCACTTTCATTGCCCCAAGTGCGATTGGAACTCCCAA
>JAYVPZ010000081.1:0-2602 GCA_043757105.1 Aestuariivirga sp.
TGGCGCGGTTGGGTGACAAATTTTTCGATGAAGATACGGTCATCACCAAAGGAGGATTTGGCTTCGCTTTTTGACAGCGCAAAACCCTCTTTGGCTTCAGCGTCTGACCAAGCAATGCGCATGCCTTTGCCGCCACCGCCAGCCGAGGCTTTGATCATGACGGGATAACCGATTTCGCCTGCGATTTTTACGGCGTGAGACTCGTCTGAAATGAGACCCATGAATCCGGGAACGATGCTTACACCCGCAGCGGCTGCAAGTTTCTTCGACGTAATTTTATCGCCCATGGCTTCGATGGCTTTTACGGGCGGGCCTATGAAAGCCACTTGAGCTTTTTCCAAAGCCTCAGCAAATTTTGCATTCTCAGACAAAAACCCATAACCCGGATGCACAGCCTCAGCACCCGTTTGTTTCACTGTGGCCAGAATTTTTTCGATCACCAAATAGGATTGGTTCGAAGGTGAAGGCCCGATGTGCACGGCCTCATCAGCCAGCTTCACATGCAGGCTGTCACGGTCTGCATCAGAATAGACGGCAACAGTTTTGATCCCCATTTTTTGGGCGGTCTTCATAACCCGACAAACAATCTCGCCACGATTGGCGATGAGGATTTTTTTAAACATTTTAGTTGGCATTTAGTGCTCTTGCCTTTTTCCCCAATTTACGTTTCCAAAGTTTCTCGGCTAGCAAACCTTTTTCCTTGTCGGAAAAATTGCTTATGATTTCCAGAATGCTGTATTGGAATTTCTGTGGATCAAGAGTTTTGTTCGTAATGCCCTGCTTGAGCTCTTTGTTTCCGCCATGGCCGTCTTTAGCATACTGAGCCCAGCGCGCCCAGAATCCTTCCTCGCCTGTTGCGGAACCAACGTATAAATTGCCGGTAGAAGTGTCTGTAATCAGGTAGACTCCACGATTGGATTTTAAGGGATTGCACCAGCCAACATTTTCATTAGATTTTGTCACGGATTTCAATTCGCTGAAGGATAAAATCACATTGTCAAATCCCGGGAATGGCCTGAAGGACACTTTCGGCAAAATCTGAACGAACTCAATATCAGAGTTCTTATCCGAATTAAGCAAACGGATTCCTCTTCCACTTGTCCAGCGAATTTCTAATCTGTCGATCAGACAATCGAGGCTCGAAATCCTTTCAAATTCAAACCAATGCTCGTGACTGGCAGTATAGAATTTGAGGCCGTTATCGGTTTTAGCGGGATCACTTTCACTTTGAGTGCCCTTTCTAATTATTTTGGTTATTTCAAATCCGCCGATGAAGCGACTATTGCTACCATTATCAGCGATGAAGAATAGCACGATATCTTTAACGTCGCCGTATTTTTTGGAATTGGCCGCTTGAAACTCGGGCATCAACCCATCTTGATAGATTTTCCGTACATCCACGTCGCCTTTTTCATTTCGATACTCTGGCCCGGCATAATCGTGATCGTGATTGACATGTTTGTAGAGTTTAATGTTTCGACTGATAGAAATTCCTGCCTTCTCCAGCAGTGGCTTTAAGAAAAATTCAAGTGTTAAGCTGTCTTTGTTCATAGTGGCATCGTGTCGTGTTTTTTCCATGGTGTACCTACTTTCTTGTTGCGCAATGACGCAAACGCTCTTGCGATGCGTTTGCGTGACGTGTGGGGCATGATCACGTCGTCGATGAAGCCGCGCTCTGCCGCCACAAAGGGATTGGCAAAGCGGTCTTCATAATCTTTGGTGCGCGCGGCAATTTTTTTGGCGTCGCCCAATTCAGAGCGATAGATAATTTCAGTGGCCCCTTTGGCGCCCATCACTGCAATCTCGGCGGTGGGCCAAGCGTAGTTCACATCTGCGCCGATGTGTTTTGACGCCATCACATCATAGGCGCCGCCATAAGCTTTGCGCGTGATTAAAGTCACCATGGGCACGGTGGCTTGCGCATAAGCGAACAAAAGTTTGGCACCATGTTTAATCACACCGCCATATTCTTGCGACGTGCCGGGCAAAAATCCGGGCACATCAACAAGGGTTAAAAGTGGAATGTTGAACGCATCGCAAAACCGCACGAAGCGTGCAGCTTTGCGCGACGAGTCGATATCCAAACAGCCCGCTAGAACCTGCGGCTGGTTAGCCACAACGCCAATGCTTTGGCCTTCAATACGGATAAATCCTGTGATGATGTTGCCAGCAAAGGCCTCTTGGATTTCGAAAAAATCACCTTCGTCCGCCAATGCCAAAACCAACTCTTTCATGTCATATGGTTTGGCCGCGCTATCGGGGATTAACGTATCAAGCCGCATGTCCAATCGTTCGGGGTCATCATGGAACGGCCTTGTTGGTGGCTTTTGTGCGTTGCTCAATGGCAGAAAATCAAAAAGCCTGCGCACTTGTTCCAGAGTTTCAATGTCATTGTCATACGCGCCATCGGCCACCGATGATTTTTGCGTGTGAGTTGCGGCCCCTCCCAATTCTTCGGCGGTCACCACTTCGTTGGTTACGGTTTTCACTACGTCGGGGCCTGTTACAAACATGTATGACGTGTCGCGCACCATGAAAATAAAATCGGTCATGGCAGGCGAATAGACAGCACCTCCCGCACATGGCCCCATGATGACTGAGA
>JAYVPZ010000082.1:0-2601 GCA_043757105.1 Aestuariivirga sp.
ATGCCTTGCTGGGTGAGAATGGTGCAGGCAAGTCAACTCTTATCAAAATCGTCACGGGTCTGCATCGGCCTGACCAAGGCGAAGTGCTGGTGAACGGCAAGGCTGTGAATTTTGCCAATCCGCGTCAGTCAGCTGCAGCGGGAATCGGCGTTGTGCACCAAGAGCGCAATCTGGTGCCGCGCTTTTCTGTGGGTGAGAATATTATGTTGGAGCATCTGGGCAGTCACGCGCTTTCGCATATCAACTATGACGCGATCAATGTTGAAGCTACGAAGTGGCTGAAATTGCTTGATCTTGATGTTGATCCGCGCATGCCCGTTTCCCAACTCAGCGTGGCGCAAATGCAACTTGTGGAAATCGGCAAGGCCTTGTCGTTACAGTCACGCGTGCTTTTGCTCGATGAGCCAACCGCATCGCTCACGCTGAACGAAACCCACGTTTTGTTTCGCGTGCTGCGCAAACTTGCGCGTGATGGTGTAGCAATCAGTTTTGTCAGTCACAAATTGGAAGAAGTTTTCGAAATCTGCGATACAGTTACGGTTTTACGCGACGGCCGCAATGCCTGCGATAGCCAACCGCTCAAAGGCTTAGATCGCGGCGACGTTGTTCAAATGATGATCGGTCGAGCCGAGCGCATTACCAAGCGAGCCCCGCGACCACAGCCTGAGTCCCAACCCTATCTTGAGCTGAAAAATTACGCTTCGGCACTAGGCCACAGTGGCATTTCTCTGGCGCTGCGCCCGGGAGAAATTCTCGGTCTTTATGGCCTTGTGGGTGCAGGTCGCAGTGAATTGGCCAAAGGCATTTTAGGTATAGTCAAAAAGACCAAGGGCGAAATATTCATTGCTGGTAAAGCCGTCAACATCACATCGGCTGCTGATGCGTTGCACACCCACAGCATTGGTTATGTGAGTGAAGACCGCAAGCAAGAGGGACTCATTCTCCTGCATTCTGTTCTCGGCAATGTGGGCATCACAGTCTGGCGGAAACTGGCCAAGCTTTTTGGCTTCTTGCGTGATCAGACGGTGATTGATCATACTGGCCCGGTGTTGCGGAAGTTGGAAGTCAAAACACCTTCACTTCACCAAACCATTGGCAATCTGTCGGGTGGCAATCAACAAAAAGTGTCGGTGGCCAAATGGATCGCTGCTGGTGTAAGGCTTCTGATTATCGATGAACCCTCAGTGGGCATCGACATCAAAACCAAAGCCTATCTGCATGACTTGATCCACGAACTTGCAAGCAACGGCACAGCTATACTGCTCATCACCTCGGACATGCCAGAGATGGTGGATGTGGCCGATCGTATCATCGTGATGGCGGGCTTCAGGATCAAAGGTGAAGTATAAAATGATCGCAACTACGAACGCGTGTCGCGCATCATCATGGGATTTATTCATGATCGTGCGGCGGCTTGAACAACGGGGGATAAACTTATGGCAAAGATCATACGGGTAGAAGCCTTGATGGTCGATCTTGTGCCAAAGGTGAAGCGTACGGATGCGATCCAGTCTTTTGTAAGCCAAGAGACTCCGATTGTGCGCATCTTTGATGCCGATGGCGCGATTGGCACAGGCTATAGCTATACCATAGGCACCGGCGGACCTTCAATTATGAAATTGATCGAGCGCACCTTGGCACCAGCTCTGATCGGCCGCGAAGCCGCAGAGATTGAACGTATTTGGCGCGACCTGCTGTTTCTTACACATGCGACTTCTGTGGGTGCCATTACATCGCTAGCCCTTGCCGCCATTGATACGGCACTGTGGGATTTGAAATGCCGCCGTCACAACGAGCCGCTGCACACCATGGCTGGCGGTGCACAGCAGCGCATTCCGCTTTACACAACAGAAGGCGGCTGGCTTCACATTGAAACAGCTGCCTTAGTGGAAGATGCACTTGCAGCAAAGGCCCGCGGCTTTGGCGGCTGCAAAATAAAAATCGGACGGTCGCATGTATCAGAAGACGTGGCCCGCCTCGAAGCGGTGCGCAATGCCGTTGGCCCAGCTTTTGAAATCATGACGGATGCCAACCAGCGTTTTACCATTGATGAAGCTATTCGCCGCGCTCGCTGCCTAACTCCAATCGACATTGCATGGCTGGAAGAACCGCTAACTGCCGATGACTTGATGGGGCATGTGCGCCTGTCGCAAAGCACCACATTGCCAGTTGCTGTGGGCGAAAGCTTATATAGCCATTTGCATTTTCGCGAATATCTTCAGCAAGGCGCTTGTTCGATTGTGCAAGTTGACGTGGCACGCGTCGGTGGCATCACGCCTTGGCTCAAAGTGGCGCATCTGGCAGAATGTTTCAATGTGCCGGTGTGCCCCCATTTTCTGATGGAGCTCCACGTATCACTCTGTGCAGCAGTTCCCAATGCACGGTGGGTCGAATACATTCCGCAGCTTGATACGCTGACTTTGGAACCAATGCAGATCGAGAACGGCCACGCCATCCCGTCGTCAGCCCCCGGTCTTGGAATTGCCTGGGATTTTGCAGCCATCAAAGCGCAAACCGTTCCGGGCAGCGACTTCAGCATTACTTAGAGGAACTCCGATGAAACGTTATGGAAGTATCATCGGGCTTAATCCTGAAAAGATC
>JAYVPZ010000083.1:0-2596 GCA_043757105.1 Aestuariivirga sp.
CGCATTTCACGCAAAGCGCCGCGCATCAAAGTACCTTGCGAGTTGCCAGATGTATTTGACGAAGCAGGCGCAGACATGCCGCCAAGGTCATCATCAATGGCCTTGCGGATCGACGCTAATAAATCTTCTACCCGAGGTTCAACAGTCACGAAACAAAAGGCCCCATCAGTATGCTTTGAAATAATACATTCGCCGTAATTTTCTTTTACGTCAAACACCATTCAAAGTCGATAAACCTTTAGTGCGGCTCGCCCGTTTCAGGGTCAAGGCCAATCCACTTGTTACGCACATCATTGTAATGTTCTTTGACATCATAAATGCCGCCAAAGCCCATATGTCGAGCTGTTAGGCGGCCCATTGCAAACTGCAATTGGTATGACGAAACCAATTGATCATGTTGCGCCACAACTTCTGAAATTTGGCCATTTACCAGCGCTTGCTCGGCGTTCAACACATCAATTGTTGAGCGCGAACCCACTTGATATTCTTGGCGCACACCATCCAAAGCTAAGCGCGACGCCGAAACTTGCGCCCTGGCGGCAATCAGGTTTTGTCCGGTCGCTGTTATATTGTTCCATGCATTCGTTACACTTTCGCGAACACTGCGCACCGCGGAAATGATTTGGATACGGTTTTGACTTGCGGTTTCTTTAGCTTGCCTAACCAACGAATAATGCAGGCCCTGCTCATAAATTGGCACAGTTAAAACGCCTTGAACCGATGCGCTTGTCGAACTGGTACCAGTGCCTGATTGTTCCCACGTGGTATTTGCAGAGGCTTGTAAATTGACAGTTGGCAACAAATCACCAAACTGCACATTTATATTGTGTTCAGACGCATCTTGAATCTGCGCAGCATACAAAATCGATGGATTGGTTTGTTGAGCGATTTTGCATGCAGCATCAAGGCTCTTGGGGCGTGCTGCCATGCGTGGCATCACAAGTTTACCCGGCGCATGACCTACAACTAGACGATAGTTTGCTTCTGCAGTTTTTACGTTTGAAACAGCCAAGGCCACCTGGCCTTGCGACCCATTCAAGCTGGCACGCGATTGAGCCACATCAGTACGAGTCAATTCGCCAGCAGCAAATCTGGCATTAGATGCTTTGAGTTGCGATTGCAGTACCCGCACATTTTTTTGACGCAGCGCCAAAATCTGGCGCGATTGCATGACATTCATATAGGCTTGGACGGCATTGAACAGCGTCGTTTGCTCGACGGACAGCAATTGCTGGCGGCCCGCTTTGACAGTCGCTTCAGCCTGAGCAGTGCCTTCGACTGTTTTAAACCCGCGAAAAATGGGCTGGTTTAACTGAATTTGCAAAGAGCCCGGATTTGTTTCCGAATAGTTCGTTCCAGAAACATTTGTATTTCTTGAAATTTGGTGACCTTGCGTGGCTTGCGCCGTAATTGTTGGGCGCCAGCCGGAAAGCGCTTGTGGCACTTGTTCATCAGTTGCGCGTTGCCGCGCCCGCTCTGCATCTAATGTGGAATTATTGCGGTAAGCGCCCGCAAAAGCATCACTCAAAGTTTCAGCTGAACCAGTCGCATTTAACGCCAACAGGGCAGCACCCGCCAACATTAGGGCACGCAAACCTCGAAAATTGTGCACTCTTAACACCTCTGAACACCTGAAACGACGACCCTGAGGCGTTCATTTACATTTCACATCCAACAACCCATTGACCTGAGAATACAAATCACGGAATCAGCAGAAACGTCCGCACCCCTATTACAATCCGATATAGGGGGTGGTGTTTTAAAATGCAAATGAAGCTTTTACTTTTCCAAAGCCGGGCAAGGCCGCGACCGAGATATCAAAAGCTTCGCGCTTTGTATGGGTTAGGCCTGAAATCTTATAAACACAGCATTTGGCCATGTCTTTTGAACCCACGGCAGCGACTATTGTGCCGCCATCTTTAACTTGGGAAAACAATGCGTTAGGAACCTCTTCAACACGTCCCTCGATCACAATGAGATCAAACAAACTTGAATCAGGCGCACCTTTGGCCATATCGTTTTCGTGCAATGTGACCTTCGCATAATCGGCGAGATTTTGTCGCGCCAAGCTTGCAAGCCCTGAATCGGACTCCACCGCGATAACTTGATAGACCAACTGTGACAAAACCGCTGCGCCGTAACCTGTGGCTGCACCAATATCTAAAACGCGGTCGTTTGGCTTTATCTCAGCAACTTGCAGCATCCGTCCGAAGGCCATTGGTTCAATCAAAAACCGTGGAGCGCTGGTGGCTTCTTCTAACGCCAAATTGCCATCCATATAAGCCAATGACTTTTGACTAGTGCTCACAAAATCTTCACGCAAAACCGATTGCATGGCATCTAATATGCGAAGATCGGTGACCCCATTAGGGCGAAGTTGGCTGTCCACCATGTTAATGCGAGCTTGAGTAAAATCGAGCATGTCGTTTCCATAGAATAAATATTGATGGCAAATCGATAGCCGAGTCACCACTCTAAGTCTATGCGTTGTAAAAGATCAAACTGGTGTTGTTTCATTAATATTCATCGCCTATAAGCCTCGCTCAGTGAGGCCTCGTGGCGGAGTGGTTACGCAGAGGATTGCAAATCCTTGCAT
>JAYVPZ010000084.1:0-2595 GCA_043757105.1 Aestuariivirga sp.
TTGGAACTTTTAACGCGCTTTGTGCCAGTCAGGGCCGCCTCGCACTCCCGCCGCGTGTCACCCAATTGCAAAACAAATGAAACCCGTTTGCCTTTGATCACAATCTCCTCAGCATGAAGCGCCGCACTGCGCGCCCCCGTATCAATCTTGGCAACCAGCACGCCACCCCCAAATTCCGGCAAAGAAACATCCTCGCGCCAACCGATGAGCGGGGTAGGGAAGAGTGTGGGGCGGGTGGTGGACATGGTGAGAGATGATATGGCAGTTCGGGATGATTGAATAGTGCAATGGTAAATGCTGCGTCACAAACAATTTGCAAACCAGTCTTCCTGCCAGCATATTGCGGCAATGGCAAAAACAACAGCAGCAGATATTGCAAACCGCGAATCCATTAGACAATGGATCGATGCGCGCCCAGAACTGCACCGTCGGCAGGAGGCCGTGTTGCTGGCAAGTCGTGCGGCGCTGCGTGTTTTGCCACTGATCAAAAAGTCATCGAGAGCAAACCAAAAGCAATTTGCCGAGATGCTAAATTCAGTGTTTTGGTGTAGCGCAATCTCGCGGGTTGCGAGCACAAGTCCAACCCGCGAGATTGTTTTCTCCGCCCTCGCCGCCTACTCCGCAGCAGCCGCAGCCGCCAAAGACCACGTCGCCTTCGCCGACGCAGCCGCCAAAGACGACGTCGCCTTCGCCGACGCAGCCCTCTTCGCCGCCGCCGTCGCCTTCGCGGACGCACGTGCCTACGCCGACGCCGCAGACGCCGCCTTCTCCGTCTACGACACCGACGCAGCCTATACTTCATTAGCAGCCGCCCGATTGGCCTCTTCCGCATATCAAGTCTGGGCTTCATTGCGAGATGACGCAGGGAAAATTGAACAAGGCGTTGAACTGCTGAAGCTGGCTTCTCAACCGATCTGGCCAACGGGAGCGCCAGGTTGGTGGATCATCATCAGGCCGGAGTTTGAGCATTCGTTGGAAGCAGATGAGTTGGGTGCTGATGGTTTTGATATTTGGGCAGAATGGTATGAATGCGTTGCATTCGGCGAGAAGCTTTTCGGCATCAACAACCCAACCATCGTCGCCGAACTCGAACGCAACATTGCGCTTGGCAGCACAGACGGTGAATTCGACAAAGAATTCTGGAAACGCGAACCCGCTTTGATCAATGCGGATATTAAGCGGTGGGTGGAAGACGCGAAGCTTGCGGCGGCTGTAAAATCGGGCCAAAATAATGGCCTGAAATTTGACGTTTCAAATGGGATGGTCAAGTTAGCACAAGGTTTTGGGTTAATTTCCGACGGTTCGAATACCAAGCGAATTAATGCCCAACTGCCCATCCTGCGCGAACTGGTTGTTGGTCTTGAGAAAAAAGTTGGCAACAACGTGCCCGATGATGATCTACTTCTAAAATCGCTGGCCGCCATGAAAAGTTTGGTGGATTGCGAAGCAAGCAAAATTGATGCCGATGCATTGTTTGCCCGTAACATCATTTTGCGCGATCACATTGAAGAGGCAAAGAAAAATGCCACTTCACAAGCGAATTATTACCAATTGACAGGCAGAGATTTAGCAACAGCAAAAAGCATTGCCTTGACAGCAGATCTTATCGTGCTGGCAACGCTAGAAGGGGAAAAGCTCTTTGCTGATGCTGACGAGGCCTCAGGGGATGCTGGCAAGTGGGAGACATATCGCGAAATCGAAAAGCAACTGCTCGACATTCTTGTGAGTGAAGCGAGCTTGATGGACGATTCTACAGTTGAGTTGTTGAAGCTGCTATTCGTGATACCTGCCACAACCGACCATCCAAATCGGGCGTTCTATTTCTCAAGCCAATCGCTGAGAAATTTGGCAATTGTCACCGTGGCCTATGCGGTGGCGACCTATCCAGGTTTGCAAACATCGGCGATTTGGATTGCAGGTGCCATTGGGGCAGAACAATTGGCCGAGCAATTCATGGTTGGAACCAGAGTTGGTGACATGCTCAAGGATAACCGCGTAGCCGCAATTGAGCGGCTGACGGATAATCTGCTCAAACAGGCCAAACCAAAAATAAAGCAACTTAGCGAGGCGGGCTATTCATTCAAACTCGTCAACGACCTGCTTGAACGATTGGAGCAACAGAAAGACCAATCCAAAAAATAGACACAAAAAAGTTAATGCGTTTTCATCCGTCAACCCACAACCACCCGCAGCGCCGTCAACGCCGCAACAAGAATGAACGCAATGCCCGCCCCTCCGCCAATCCAGATCGTGACCCGCGGATTTGAAATCAACCAATCTCTGCTCTTGGCTGCTGCTAAACCTAAGCTGCCATAAATGGTTATTTGAGTTACAAATGTCAGTGCCCCCATCACCAACGCTTGGCTCCACACGGGGCCGAACCGCGCCTGAATGAACTGCGGATAGACGGCGAGCACAAAAACATAAGCTTTGGGATTCAAAATGCATGTGATGAACCCTTGGCCGAAAGCTGCTCGCAAATTGCTTGCACTCTGACCACCAATCGAAGACACTGTAATGGAACTGCGCAACAACGTATAACCAATCCACGCCATATAAGATGCAGAAGCCAATAAGATGAGTTGCAAAATAATT
>JAYVPZ010000085.1:0-10091 GCA_043757105.1 Aestuariivirga sp.
CTATGGCGGCTATGCCATCCACGGTACTAATCAAGTTTCAAGGTTAGGCCAGCCGGCCTCGCATGGTTGCATTCGCTTGCACCCCGCTAATTCGGCAGAGCTTTTTGAATTAGTGCAACGATATGGAATGTCGCGTACGCGCATCAGAATTATTTGAGAATGGCGCGAGTCGCTCTCATAACAGGCGGTGCCCAAGGTTTGGGCGCTGCAATTGCAAAACAATTTTTGAGTGATGGTTTTGTTGGCGTTGTGTTGGTTGATCGCAATGCCGAGGGATTAGCGCGTCAGGCCCGAGCACTCTCAGAGCTTGGCGCAGTCGAAACGCTGGCTGCCGATCTACGCGATGATACCACAGCAGCAAAAGCCATTGCCCTTTGCATGAAAAAATTTGGCCGCATCGACGTTCTTGTCAATGCTGCTGGCAATACAGAACGTGGCGGGATTTCTGATACAACGCCGGAAGCTTTCCACCGCCTATTTGATGTCAACGTCAAGGCGCCTTTGCAGATGATGCAAGAGGCAACCAAACATATGGTCGCTGCAAAATCGGGTGTCATCATTAATGTAACTTCGATGCTCGCGCACGGCGGCCCACCCAGCATCGGAACCTACTCTGCGTCCAAAGCCGCTTTAGTCGCACTCTCCAAAAATGCGGCTAATGCGTTCAAGCGCGATGGTGTGCGTGTGTTTGCCATTAATCTGGGCTGGGCGTTGACTGAGGGTGAACATGCCCTACAAACCGGCTTTCACGGTCTGCCCGAAAACTGGCACGAAGACATCGCCGCCCGCATGCCTTCAGGTCGTCTTATCGCGCCTTCCGATGTCGCCGGGCTCTGTGCTTTTTTGGTTTCACCACCCGCGCAGATGATGAATGGCGTGGTAATTGATTTTGAGCAGATGCCGATTGGCGTTTATGATGTGCATCCGGCATTGCGGGTGGATTGAGATTAAGACACTACAAATGCGCAAATGCCGCCCAACATCGCGGCTGTAAACAAGATCAAAATAGAAGCGAAAACAGAAGCTGAACCGCGCCTTGCAAATTTGCGCCGTGGTGCAGGCCTAGAGAGGCTCAGTTCAATCGTTGCAGTTAGGCATCCAGCCAAAACCACAAAAGCTAAAATAATCGCTGTGGCCATGAGTGATTTTGAGATTAGAAATAGCGGAATCAACAAACTCAATGGCGCACTCAACAGCAATGCCGCCATTATTTTCCAACGTCTTATTTCTCTAGGCTCGCGCGGCGATACGGTTAGAAGATCGGGTGCATCTTCGCCGGAAACGGTCAATCCCGTAATATCACCGATGAGTTTACCTGCTCCAAAAACACTCAAGAATGCCGCCGTGGGCAGAAGGCGGTCAAGATTTGCGGCTTTGGCAACACCAAGAATGATGGGCACCAAAAAAATAAATTGCAGCAAAATATGAAAGATAAGAGCAGGGTCGCGCAACAGCAAAACTGTTTCCTTGCGGATCAGAGTTAGCCCAATTTTATCGCTGAAAAGCCGATTGATATTTGTTAGCTTTGCGGTTTTGCGGGACAGTTTGTTTCCTGCAGCCTGAAAGCTCAGCAAAAAATGTTCCTGCAGCGACCAGGTCGTGAACCAAAATACCGCGAGAGCAACAGCAATGACAATCACCAGCGAAATTGGATCGCCGAAGCCTGCCCTTCCAAGCATACTTGTGAAACCATCCACACCAATGCCGTGAGAAAAAAACCAGTCATATATTCTGCCATTGCCGCTGCCATCGTTCATTTGCGGCAACAGCTGTGAAACGATAAATATTGAGGCGCCCGTAAGCGCGCCCAGCACCTGAATATATTTTCGCGCGGCAATTGGGCCGAAGAGGCTGACAATAGAAATCGTTAATCCAAATCCGATGCAAGCGGCACAAATTGAAATTGCAAAAACAACAATGGGTAATCCTAAAAGCCCCAGGTTTTTGAATAACGCTACGGGAATAAGCAGGGGAAAAATAAACAACACATTGAACAGAATCGTTGAAAATGAAATGCTGGCGAGCTTGGCCATAATCACGCGCCTCGGCGAAATCGGGGATGTAAGTAAAAGCTCAAGATCGCTGTGTTCATAGAGCGTTTGTTGTGTGGCTCGCAGTGAGCTTGCTATGTTGACCATCAATGTCGCCAAAGCACCCAGCAAAATCATGATGTAAAGATATGAGTTTGCTTCTATTGGTTCTTGGAGTACCCAACCGCCCAACCAAATTCCTGACGCAGTGTGGATGATGAGTAGAGAAATTCCGATAATCCGCACCGCAAGTGAAAGTTCAAGCGAACGCCACTTAAGCCGCAATTCATGCGCGAAAAGCCCTAAAAAAGTTCCGGGTTGAGTTTCAAATTTCATTAGGCAGACTGCGTCAATCGAATAAATGTGTCTTCAAGTGATGCTTCGCCCGCGCCGCCCAGCGCCTGCAACTCTTGTAATGTGCCTTCGGCAAGAAGATTGCCGTTTGCAATAATTCCAATGCGGTCTGCCATGCGCTCGGCAACTTCGAGAATATGGGTCGTAATGATAACGGTCGCACCCGCATTAACTTGATCTCGCAAGGCATCTTTCACAGTGCGTGCCATCGTTGCGTCAAGCCCGGTGAGGGGTTCATCAAGAATAAGAAGTTGAGGGCGATGAATAAGCGCACCTGCAAGCGCTACTTTTTGTTTCATGCCACGCGAAAATCCCTCGCACTGAGTATCGCGGACATCCCAAAGCTCTAACCACCGGAGCATTTTTTCGGCTTCCGCCGCCGCCACCTTTGCATTGATACGCCAAAGCCCAGCGACAACCGCCAAATATTCTGCGGGTGTCAGTTTATCATAAAGCATCGGATCATCGGGCAACCAAGCTGTGATGGCTTTGGCGGCCAAAGGATCCTTTAAAATATCATGCCCATAAATTTCCACTGATCCAGCATCGGCTTGCAACAGCCCTACGACGATCTTTAAAGTCGTTGTCTTTCCCGCCCCGTTCGGTCCAAGCAAAGCATAAAGCTGTCCCTTTGGAATATTGAGAGATAAGTTCTGTAGAACTGGTTTGTCGAACGATTTCGAGATGCTAGTAATCTTAAGCGCCAACTCAGACATTATAAATTCGATCCTTCAACTGCAAAAATTCTAATGCGACGTAAAACTTAAATCAGACCAAGCACCGCATCGCGTCACCCCAATTCCAAAACAACAATCTCTGGCGGCATACCGAAGCGGATGGGGATGATGCTGCAACCTAAACCACCAGACACCACCAGATGTTTGCCATCTTCCACTACATGCCCGTAAGCAAAGCGGTTGCCATACCCCGAGGGCACAACAAATGACTTCCCAAACAACCGCACCTGGCCGCCATGTGTGTGTCCGCTTAAGGTGAGCGAAACACGATCAGGAATTTCGGGAAATAAATCGGGCTCATGCGCCATATGGATAATCGGTGCATCATCGGTGATCATATTCATGACAACTGGAATATCAGCACGGCTTTCAAATTCACTCCAACGGTTTTTATGAATGGCCACCATTGAGCCTGTACCAGAAAGCCAAAACGGCAGGCCATCTTTTTTGAGTTGCACCGCGCGATTTTCTAAAACAGGAATGTCAGCGTCTTCAAATGCCTTCTGCGCAACGGTTGGGCCTTTGCCAGTTTTTTGCGCAGTCAGATCATCCCACCAATCATGATTGCCGCAAATAGCAAAAGTGCCCAAAGATGATTTCAAAGCTTTAGCCGCTTCAGCAGCAAGCTGCACTGGAACTTTGGCGGTGCGGAAGCGATGCGCGGTCACATAGTCACCCAACAACAAATGAATGTCCGGCTCCAATGCGTTTGCAGCCTCAATTATCCGCTGCCAGCGTCTGACAGGCATATGCGGTTCCACCAGATGCGGGTCGGCCAATAATATAGCGCGCAACTTTAGGCCCGGTGTCCAGCGTGGCGGCGTAAATTTATAAGTGGTCGTGTTGAGGCGAAACCCAGACTCGATGACAGCGGCATAAGTTGTGCTGGCAAAACCAGCTAAAACGCCATAGCCAATGACACTCATGAATGTGCGGCGGGTGATCATGATTTGCTCGTCGTTTCCTTAGCCTCTGCCAAACACCATTGTCGAAACGCTTCCACCAACGGGTTCTGCGTTGTGTCTAGTGGTGAAACAATATGATAGGCAAATTGTGACGGCGCGCGCAGTGAAAGCTCAAACGGTTTAACGAGGCGACCGGACGCTATATCATCGGCCACCAAATTTGAATCACCCAGCGCCACGCCATGCCCGTCGATGGCGGCCTGCACCGTCAAAGCAGTTTGACCAAAATGCATCCCGCGCTTATCATCGAAATCATTGATGCCGG
This sequence comes from Aestuariivirga sp., assembly GCA_043757105.1. Taxonomy (GTDB): domain Bacteria; phylum Pseudomonadota; class Alphaproteobacteria; order Rhizobiales; family Aestuariivirgaceae; genus Aestuariivirga. The sequence continues at coordinate 4,352 of JAYVPZ010000085.1, forward strand.
CCGCCAACATCCACATTTTCCAATTGGGCCAAACAAAACCTTGCGCCTCATAGTCCAAATGGATCAGCGTATGGCGCAGCAAATCCTTCGGTTGGGCGAGGGGCTTTTCTCTGGTAATAATGCGCGGTGAGCAGACCGGGAAAATCTTGTCCATAAACAGTAGATCAGACTTCAGACCCGGATAGCGCCCTTGGCCAAAGCGAATTGCGATATCCACGTCATCGCGCTCAAAATCCAGCGCCGTGGTTGAAACATCCACCCGCACCTCGGCCCCCGGCGCTTGATCCAGAAAGCGGTCGAGCCGTGGAACCAGCCATTTTGCAGCAATTGAAGGCGAGGCCGAGACTTTCAGCACTTTGCGATTTTCCAATCGCTTAATGCGTTTCACAGCGCGGGTTAACATTTCAAGACTTTCGGCAGCAGCGGTCGAAAGAATATCGCCTTCTCTTGTCAGCACCATCGATCGGCTGGTGCGCGTGAACAAAGCCACTCCAATTTGGTCCTCTAACTCCTTGATTTGATGACTGATTGCAGCAGGCGTCACGCCCATTTCGTCAGCCGCTTTGGTAAAGCTCAAAAGCCGCGCTGCAGCGTTAAAGGCACGGAGAGAACGGAGGCCAGGGAATTGTTCAAGCATATTATCTTCAATTTAAATTTGATGATGACGATAGAATTAGTCGTTTGTACAAGCAAATACAAGCATCTATATTCCGATCATCAACAAAGTTTAATGAAAGATTAATTCAATGACCAAGTTCTTCAAGCAAATCCGTAACGCTTATGTAAACGCGACAACTATTAACCCATTGGTCGCCAGCCTGATCGAAGACAACAAAGCATTTATGGCTTCATCGCGCGGCTGGAAGAAATCTAACGTTCTCTAATTCCCGTCTCCTCGACAGGATACCCGCGACTGGCCGCCTGAATAGGGCGGCCTTTTTGGGTTTTATTCACCCCGCCAACGTCGTCTTCATGATGGGTTCAAAACTATTGTTGGGGAAGGGGCTCTCACAAGTGGTGACCCAGTTATAGAGCATAACAAGGGATAGCAGGTTGACCGTACGCTGTCAAGAATTATTTCTATTATAGGAATTATTTTTTTAAGTGCTTGATTCTATTTGCCCTTCCAGACAGGCTTTCGCTTTTCCGCAAAAGCCTTAGCCCCTTCCAACTGATCTTCGCTGGAATAAAGCACATCAACAGTTTTCAATTTTCGCTTAGTCACCATCTCAAATGCTTGTTCGACAGAAAGATGCGCCGTATCGCGGGCGATTTCTTTGATGGCCGCAAACACCAGCGGTGGCCCGCCTGCAAGCTGTTCGGCCAAAGCGCGCGCTCTGGTCATCAATTGATCGGCAGGCACAATTTCATTGATCAAACCCCATTGTTTTGCCTCAATAGCGTCGATGCGTCTTCCGGTAAACAACAACTCCATCGCCACATGATAAGGAATACGGCGTGGCAGTTTGATCGATGCAGCATCGGCCACTGTGCCCGAATTGATTTCGGGGAGGGCGAATGTCGCATGTTCAGCTGCGATGATCAAATCGCAGGAAATCATTATCTCAAAACCACCACCAAACGCCAAACCATTGACTGCGCAGATCACAGGCTTGTTCAGACCCTTCAATTGTTGAAGCCCGCCAAAGCCGCCAACGCCATAATCTGAATCCGGCGCTTCGCCCAAAGCCGCCGCTTTTAAATCCCAACCGGGGCAAAAGAATTTATCGCCCGTTGATGTGAGGATCGCTACGCGGAATTCTGGGTCATCGCGAAACGCTGCAAACACATCACCCATAATGCGGCTGGTGGCAGCATCAATAGCGTTTGCCTTCGGGCGGTCGATGATAACTTCGAGGATGGCACCGTTACGGATGGTCTTGATAGGAGTGGTCATTTGGGGTTCCTCAATTTTAATAGAGCGTCAGCAGCGACTGCGCCATTTGGCAAAACGAACAATGGGTTCACATCCAACTCTTCTATTAGGCCTTGATGCGACGCAGCGAAAGCAGCGATGGATTGGATGGCTTTGATAACGGAATCTTGGTCACCAGATTTTCCACGGAAACCTTCGACTAATTTCCAGACGCGAAGTTTCCTCAGTGCACGGATTATTTCTTCGCGTGAGGTGGGTAGCAACAGGGTGACTGAATCTTTCAACAGTTCAGTCAATATGCCGCCAGCCCCGATGACGAGGGCGAGGCCGAATTGTGGATCGGCTTTCAGACCCACGATTAACTCCGCAACAGAGCCTTGCACCATTTTTTCGATCAAGAGCTCGGGCGCAAGCTTGGCCATATGTTTGGCGGCGGCTTGTACCTCACCAGCATTTTTCAAATTTACCGCCACTCCGCCTACATCAGTTTTGTGAGCGATTGTCGCAGAGGAAACTTTGACGACCACAGGATAGCCCAAAGTCTCTGCCGCTTGAACAGCATGCTCTGGTTTGCAAATCATTCCTTGAGGAATTTCGAGGCCAAAGGATTTCAACAATTGCTTGGTTTCATATTCAGTCAAAGTTTCTGCAGCCGTCATCACCCCCCCAACCGTCATCCCCTGCAAAACCGTCATCCCCGCGGAGGCGGGGATCCAGCTTTCATCCGGGTTCTGTCCTTGCGAATTAGCGGGGTTCCCGCCTTCACGGGGATGACGGATCAGGTGCAGGGGTTCAGTTCGAGCCCAATTTTGGCCGATGAAGGCGGCGGCTTCAAACGCAGTCAAGCAATCATCCAGCCCCATCATCGGAGCCATGTTGCTGTTGGCTAAATCTGCTGCCAAATCGAGGGGCATGGATTCATGAAGCGATGAAACTATCACCGCACGAGCAGACTGAAGTTCACTGGCGCGGCGAAAAGCACGCGCGGTTTTCCACCACGCTGCGGGGTTCATATGTGGGTGGGTGGGCAGATCCAGAATCAACATTCCCACATCAAAGCCACCGCTGAGCACGGCGGTGAAAGTGTTTTTCAACTTCTGCTCATCGCCCCAAATGAAGGTGTGATAATCAAGCGGATTATCGATCGTAACGAATTCATTCAAAGTCGCGGCAACCAGTGGCTTGGTGATTTCATTGAATGGTGGGAACGACATATTTTTGCTCAGTGCCATATCGGCCACTAAAGCCGCTTCTCCACCAGAACAGCTCATCGACACAATTCGTGCAGACTTAAGTGGGCCGCCATGATGTAGAAATTTCAAAGTTTCAGCGAAGGCCGTAACTGATGTCATCCGCGCGATGCCATAGCGCTCGAACAATGCGTCGTATAACGTGTCAGCTCCGGCCAGTGATGAGGTGTGGCTCATCGTGACCTTGGCACCTTGTTCAGAGCGGCCAGTTTTGAGCGCGATGATCGGCTTTCTATTTTTGCGTGCGAGAGCAGCCGCATTTGCAAAGGTCTCAATATCTTTCAGACCTTCGATGTGAAGGCCAATCGCGGTAATCCGATCATCCGTGCAAAGAGTTTCTAGCATTCGAGCCATATCAACATCAGCCTGATTGCCAATGGCAAATACACAAGCAAGTGGTAGAGCGCGGTTGCTCATCGCAAAGTTGCAGGCGATGTTTCCCGATTGCGTGATTATGGCAACACCACTCTCGCGGATTTTGATACCATGTTCATCGGGCCATAAGGCAGCGCGGCTAAGCCCATTGACGAAACCGTAACAATTGGGGCCAAGCAGCGGTATTCCATTTGCGGCTTCGAGCAGTTCATCTTGCAAATCCGTAGCACCCGCTTCGGCAAAACCTGCGGCATAGACAACGATTCCGCCGCAGTTCTTCTTGCTCAGTACACGGACGATTTCAACCGTTGGTTCGCGCTTGACCGCGATGAAGGCAGCATCGATGTCACCTTCAATATCATCGGCTGATTTAATAGTCGCGATCCCGCCAAGCTCTTCGCGCTTTGGATGCACCGCCCAAATTTTTCCGGTGAAGCCAAGTTCAAGCGTGCGCGTAATCGCAATTGCGCATTCATTACCACCGATGAAGGCAATAGATTTTGGGTTTAGTAAACGTGAGAGCGTCATCATCCACCCAGCGGACGCAGCAACCCGCGAGAAATAATGTGGCGTTGGATTTCGGATGTGCCTTCCCAAATGCGTTCAACACGAGCGTCACGCCAGATGCGTTCAAGGGGAAGGTCGCTCATCAATCCCATGCCGCCGTGGATTTGAATGGCCTCGTCGGCGATCATCGCCAACACTTCGGTGGACTTGAGTTTGGCCATCGACATATCCATTTCGGTGACAGTGCCTTGATCGAATTTCCATGCAGCTTCGCGAGTCAGCAACTCAGCGGCTTTCAATTCCATGGCCATATCGGCCAATTTGAATGACACGCCTTGGAACTTGCCAATTTGCTGACCGAATTGTTCGCGGTCGACGGCATATTGCAATGCCAATTCAAGCGCACGTTCCGAGCGGCCTAAGCAGGTGGAGGCCACTTGCAGCCGAGTGGCGCCCAGCCATGTGTTGGCGACTTCGAAGCCTTTGTGCAACTCGCCCAAGATTTGGGATTTGTGAATACGGCAATCATTAAATTCCAAAATCGAATTGGGATAGCCACGGTGCGATACGTTTTTATAGCCATCGCGCACGGTAAAACCCTTGATGCCTTTATCGACCAGAAATGCGGTGATCAATTTCTTTGTGCCGCGCGATGTTTCTTCTTCACCCGTTGCCGCGAACAGAACTGTGAAATGTGCTTCCTCCCCATGGCTGATGAAATGTTTGACACCATTGATCACAAAATCATCGCCATCTTGTTTGGCAAAAGTTTTCATACCGCGCAGGTCTGAACCGACGCCGGGTTCGGTCAACGCCAAGCAATCGGCTTTTTCGCCCCGAACGGCTGGCAAGGTGTAGCGTTCTCGCTGGTCGGCGTTACATGCCATCAAAATATTTGAAGGGCGGCCCACGCAAGTCCAGTGCAACGCATAATTGGCGCGGCCCAATTCTTTTTCATAAAGACACCATGTCAAGGTATCGAGGCCAGCACCTCCCACTTCTTCGGGCATATTGGCAGCAAACAGTCCGGCAGCAATGGCTTTGGATTTCAGCTCATCGCGCAGTTCTGGACGCAGCACGCCAGTCTCCTCGACTTCCTTTTCATGAGGATACAGTTCATTGGCGACAAAATCTTTCGTCGTCTTGATGATCATTTGTTGTTCGTCGGTAAGGGAAAAATCCATCGTTGCTACTTTATGTGAAATGTTTCGGTGTGACCATCCACTCCAATGGCTTGGCCGGAGATCATGCGGGCTGAGGGGGAGGCGAGGAAGACGGCCATGGCGGCGATTTCTTCGGGTTCAACAAAACGCGCAACAGACGAGCCCTCAACCATTTCTTTTTCAATCACAGAAAATGGAAGCCCACGAATATCGGCCTCGCCTTGGATCACACGGTTGATCCGGTCGCCACGCACTGTGCCGGGGCAGATGGCGTTGGCGGTCACATGATAGGGGCCAAGTTCAATGGCCAAGGATTTTGTGAGGCCGATGACCGCCCATTTTGAAGCGGCATAAGGTGTCCGGTTGCCGAAACCAAAGAGGCCTGCTGTGGATGAGAGATTAATGATCGTTCCGGATTTTTGAGCTTTGAGGATTGGGGCGGTGCGGCGGGCACAGAGAAAATACGAGTCGATGCCAACAGCCAAACACTCGCGCCAGTCGGCAAAGTCGATATCGTCAATCGGTGCTGTCGGGCCTTTGATGCCAGCATTGTTGACCATCACATCAAG
>JAYVPZ010000086.1:0-2594 GCA_043757105.1 Aestuariivirga sp.
ATCAGATCTTACGGCCTGATCTGGCCGTTCCCTCTGATTTGATATTTGAAAGTTGTGAGTTGGTTGACGCCCACTGGCCCGCGAGCATGCATTTTTCCAGTGGCGATGCCGATTTCAGCGCCAAAGCCAAATTCACCGCCATCAGCAAATTGAGTGGAGGCGTTATGAAGCACGATGGCGCTGTCCAGGTTTTTTAAAAAATATTCAGCAGTGGTATGGTCTTCAGTCACGATTGAGTCAGTGTGTTGTGAGCCATATTTTTCAATGTGGGCGATAGCGGCGTCAACACCATCTACCACGCGGATGGACACAATGCTGTCGAGATATTCGGTTGACCAATCTTCTTCTGAAGCGGGCCTCACTGCCGCATTTGCGGCCATGGTTTCAGTGTCGCCGCGCACTTCGCAACCCGAATCAATCAGTGTACTGATGATTGGCGCGAGGTTTGAGAGTTTGGCGCGGTCGATTAAAATTGTTTCGGCGGAACCGCAAACACCTGTGCGGCGCATTTTGGAATTGAGCACGATAGCTTTGGCCATTTCAAGATTGGCTGCTTTATCGACATAGACATGGCATATGCCTTCGAGGTGGCTGAAGACGGGGACGCGGGCGTTTTCATTAACGCGGCCAACTAGGCTTTTGCCGCCACGGGGAATAATTAAATCGATCGTACCGCCAAGACCAGATAGCATTTCACCCACAGCATCACGGCTTTTGGTTTGCACCATTTGGATTGTATTGGGATCGAGGCCAGCATCTGCAAGGCCTTGTTGCAGCGCGGTGACGATGACTTGAGAAGTTGCAAAACCATCAGAGCCACCGCGGAGGATTGCAGCGTTACCTGACTTCAAGCAAAGCCCGCCTGCATCTGCTGTTACATTTGGGCGGCTTTCATAGATGATGCCGATGACGCCTATGGGCACGGAGACGCGCGAGATTTCCATGCCATTGGGGCGCACCCATTTTTCCAGAACGCGACCGACAGGATCATCAAGTGCTGCGATGTCTTCAAGGCCTTGGGCCATGGCTTCGATGCGTGAGGTGTTTAATGTCAAGCGGTCGATGAAGGAAGATTTCAGGTCTTTGGTTTTGGCGGCTTCGATGTCTTGATCGTTGGCGGCTTGAATGCTGACCGCTTGTTTGCGGATGTGTTTGGCCATGGCTTTGAGGGCCGTGTTTTTTTGTGACGTTGAGGCAAGGGCTAGTGCGCGCGCTGCATTGCGGGCTTGCTTGCCAATGTTTAAAGTTACGTCGTTCATTGCCTGTCCATCATCACTAGGTCATCGCGATGGATCATTTCATCGCGGTCACCTGCACCTAAAAGTTTTTGCACATCGGCAGATTTCAGGCCAATGATTTGTTGGGCTTCGGCGGCATCATAAGCCACGAGGCCGCGTGCGAATTCGGGGCCGTCGAAGAGAACAATACTCACCGTATCGCCCCGCGCGAATGCGCCTTCGACTTTTTTGACACCAGCAGGAAGCAGGCTTTTACCTTTGAGGAGTGCAGTTTTTGCACCTTCATCGACAAAGAGCTTTCCAGTGGGTTGGAGTGTTCCGGCGATCCAGCGTTTGCGCGACTGCATGGCCGAGGCTTCGGCGATGAACCATGTGCAACGGGCATTTTCGGCGATGCGCTTTAAGGGGTGCAATTCATGGCCTGAGGCGATGACCATGTTGCAGCCTGCTGAGAGTGCAATTTTTGCAGCTTCGATTTTGGTGATCATGCCGCCAGAGCCCACACCGGAAATGGGCTTTCCCGCCATGGCTTCAACCTCTGGCGTGATTTCGCGCAGTTCGGGAATGAAGGTGGCCCCCTTTTGGTTAGGGGGTGCTGAATAAAGCCCGTCAATATCAGACAGCAAAACGAGGACATCGCCCGACATCATGGAGGCGACACGAGCGGCGAGGCGATCGTTGTCACCGTAGCGAATTTCGGATGTGGCCACTGTGTCGTTTTCATTGATAACGGGCACGGCACCTTGGGCGAGGAGGGTGGTGAGTGTGGCTCTGGCATTGAGATAACGGCGGCGTTCTTCGGTATCAGTTAAAGTGACCAACACCTGTGCGGCGACGATGTTTTTAGTGCGCAGCGCTTCTGACCAGGCTTGGGCTAATGCAATTTGGCCGACGGCTGCGGCTGCTTGGCTTTGATCGAGTTTAAGTTTGCCTTTGGGTAATCCTAGAGTGCGACGGCCAAGCGCTATGGCACCTGATGAAACGAGGATAACATCAGCACCTGCGATTTTAAGGTCGGCTACATCATCGACCAGTGAAGACAGCCAAGAGGCTTTGATGGTTCCGGTTTTTTGATCGACGAGTAATGCCGAACCCACTTTTACGATGATGCGTTTGGCCTTTGACAGGCGGGATATCACGGTTTCCAGCCTTCCGTTGTAACCCCCACAGGATCGGGAATGCGGGACGCTCTGCGGTCGCCGCTGATCACAGCATAAAGATCAAACATGGCTTGTTCAGTGTTTTTCTGAGTGGCGGCCGACATCAGCATGGGCGTCTTTTTGATTTTGGTTTCGAAGGTTTTGAGCTTCTTTTCGAGTTCTTTTGGTTCTACCGCATCGATTTTGTTGAAGGCGA
>JAYVPZ010000087.1:0-2588 GCA_043757105.1 Aestuariivirga sp.
GCGTTGCGTAAGCCAACACCAAAACCAAAGCTAATATGCCAACCGCATTGCGCCACCACGCCAGCCCTAGTGCTTCTAATTTCCTGGCAATCAGTGCCAGCAATAGAACGGGTGCAAAATATGCCATCGTCAGAGAATTGAAAATCAAATTGCCTTCAATGGCTTTGCCAGAAACCAGCGGGTTAAGCGCCAGTAAGCTCATCACCACTATGGCGCCACAGCTTGCGGCCAACAAAATGCGCGAGCCCCAGAGTGAAACGAACGACGAGAATATGTGTTGGCGGTAAGCCAATCCATAAGCTGCACCAAGCCACGCCAAAATATGCGCCGACATTTCAAGAAGCGTGATATCGTGATGTGCAATGTCGCCACCAATCAATGTGCGCAGTTCAAGCGACACTAATGATATGACCAGAGCAAGACTGATGCCTTCCAATGCCACTGCCTCGCGGCGATAATTTTCTGACGGCAACCAGCGGCTGGCGACAAACAATAATATTGCTGGCAGACCATAACCATAAAGCGGCCAATGCCCGCCCCACGGCAACACCGCGCCCTCACCCCACAGTTCGCGCGAAACAAACAACCGCACTGCCGCAAAACTGCCAAGCGCGCTGGCAATTGCGCCAATCAAACGCGCTGGCAACAGACGGCTGAGATATGCAAATCCAGCAGCTAACACCGCAATTGAAATTGTAAACCAAACACCATCAAACAACCGATCGAGTGCAAACAGGCCGAGCAAGGCTGAGCCAATGATCAAACTCGATATGCCGAACAAACCTTCGCGCTCGGCAAGTTCCTCACGTTTTATCCAAGCAAGTGCCAACAACCCAATCGCCAGCGCGACGCTGATGACCACCCATAGTGTTGTCGTCCAAACAAAGTCGGCCCTGCCCCACGCACCGATCAAAAACACAAAACTCGCACCAGCCGCCAAAGCAGCCCAAGGCTGAACCGTTTGCTTTTTTAAATATCCAGCAACTCCAAGCACCGCGAAGCCTGCCAGCCCCATCATCATCCAGTTTACAAATGTCGGGGGCGCAATGAGGCCCGGCACAGTCGTCCAAAACCCTTGCTCATCAAAGGCCCATTCATGGAACGCCACATCAGGCCAACCCATGAAAACAACCCAAGTTCCTGCTACTGCCAAGAGCGCTGCAATACTGGCACCCTTTTTGAACCAACTGAAAGCAGCAATCAGCGCCATGCCGATGAGCAGCCAAATAATTGATGTCATCGCATGCTGAGCTTCGAAAACCTGTGCGGCCAGCAATGCCGCACCCGATGCCATTCCGCAAATTGCGAGTTTCAGCGCATTGCTCATCGCTTCCGGTTTCAGCAGACTGCCGGTTTCTTCTGCAAAGATATTTTGTTTCTCCAACATAAAGGTTGCGACAAAACCCATAGCAACTGCAAATGCACCAATCGGCCAAACATCTCCAATTGAGAAAGCTCCGCCGCTGATCCATAACAGTCCCCAAACAAAAGAACCTGCAACGCTCAAATATCCAAGCCACCACCAGTTGCGGCCACGCAACGTGTAAAAAGATGCGCCCACGATGACTATTAAATAGGGAAAGAAACTCCACGCGTTGGGCGAAGTGGCGGTAACCAATGCAGGTGCTGAATAGGCGCCAAGCAAACCAAGCGCCGCAATCAATGGCCCTTGCAGGCGCGACAACCAAAACGCGGCTAGTGCGACTAAGCCGAGGCCAACAAAATCAACCGCAGGCGATACCAAATCATAAAGGCCGTATGCCGCGTAAACCACACCAAAGCCCATCACCAAACCAGCGGCAGACAAAGCAGCCGGAACATAATCCACAACCTGCACACCCCGCGACCGACGCACATATTCGCCTGCCACCACAAGGCCAGCGGCAATGAGCAGCCCAATGATAACGCGGAGCACGGGCGATATTAAGCCTTGGTCATGCGCATATTTGACAAACAATAATCCTGCCAATGCAACAGCTACTCCGCCAACCCAAACAAACCAGCGCGAAGCCAAATTATGTTCGATGTCGCGGGGTGGTGTCATTGAAGCAATCACGGGTGCTGCAATCTCAGCGGCGGCGGCTTCCATTTTCTGAATTGGCGGTTCTGGTCTAACTTCTACTTTGGGCACAAGTGCTATGTCGTCAACCTGCGCTTTTTCGACAGACGGTGTTGCAGCAAAAGCGCCGATAGTCATCCCCGCCAACTGGCGCTTGATTTCATAGATGCTGCGTTCCAAGCTTTGCGACTTGAAGAAACCAATAATGCCGAGGATAAAACCTCCAAGCATCACCCCAATGACCAAACACCCTAATACCACGAAATCATCCATTTCTTTTGCGACTCCCAGCCCCGCCTTGTTTTAGAAGAGTTGATCGGCAATGTCGAACATGACAAAAGACCCGAAATGAAACCGCGCAGTGAAATTCAGACCTCGCTCATGACTGCTGATAAATTCAGATGGGACGTGGCCACAGGATTGACAGACTACATAGCCGCCCTCGCCCGCATGGACGATGAGGTTGCTGCTATCGGCCAAGGCGCACAAGAACTCATTTGGCTGGTCGAGCACCCCCCGATCTACACAA
>JAYVPZ010000088.1:0-2584 GCA_043757105.1 Aestuariivirga sp.
ACTTCATAAGCAAAATCCACATGGCCCGGTGTGTCGATCAAATTCAGCACATAGTCCTTGCCGTCCTTGGCTTTGTAATCAAGGCGCACGGTGTTGGCCTTAATGGTAATGCCACGCTCACGCTCAATATCCATGGAGTCGAGAATCTGATCCACCATCTCGCGGTCAGACACAGCGCCACACAGCTGGATCAAACGATCAGCGAGAGTGGATTTACCATGGTCAATATGGGCGATAATCGAGAAATTACGGATTTGGGAAGTTTCAATGGTCATTTGGCGCGGTGTTTGGCATTGGCGGGTGATTGCGTCAAGCGTTTCACCACTGAAAGGCGTCTTGCCACTTTCACAGCCCTTGCGGCATATTTACCCTAGTGTTATGCGCTGGCGCTGATAATCATCAGACTGAGTTTGATTTTAAAGAGGTGGCCTACTCTCATGAGTGTGAAACTTTACCGCGGTGATTTGCCCGCTGATTTTAATCCGGGTTCTTCAGTTGCCATTGATACGGAAACGCTTGGTCTAAAGCCGGCGCGCGATAAATTGTGTCTGGTGCAAATATCAACGGGCGATGGCAATGCGGTTTTGGTGCAGATGGACCGCACTAAATATGATGCGCCAAATTTGAAGGCCCTGCTGGCCAACCCCGAGGTTTTAAAAATTTTTCACTTCGCCCGTTTTGATGTGGCGGTTTTGAAACAATATCTGGACGTTGATACAGCACCTTTGTTCTGCACTAAAATTGCCTCAAAGTTGGTGCGCACATATACAGATCGTCATGGTTTGAAGGAACTGGTGCGCGAATTGTTAGGGATTGATTTGAATAAATTACAACAAAGCTCAGACTGGGGCGCGCATTCTCTGACCGACGCGCAAAAAGCCTATGCGGCTGAGGACGTGGTTTATCTACATGAGTTAAAGCAGCGCTTGGAACAAATGTTAGATCGTGAGGGGCGCACAAGCTTGGCAAAATCTTGTTTTGAATTTTTGCCCACACGCACAAGCCTTGATCTGCTCGGTTGGCCTGAAGAAGATGTCTTCGCACACTGATCCTTCTAAATTAGAGCTGAGTGACCAGCGTGCAAAGCGGGCAACCGCGCGCGCGAGGCTGGCGCCTTTTTTGGGGCTTGGAGCAGGTTTGATTGGCCTTGGCATTGTTGGCACGTTTTTAGTTCAATCAATCTTCATCGAACCTGAGGGTTCAAAAGCAAAGGTTACAGCCGAACCACCCAAAGTTGAAAAAGTGGTGAGTGGTCAAGCTTCAAAAATCAGCGGCTTTGATAAAAACAAACAGCCCTTTGAATTGGCCGCCCGCAACGGAAACCAAGACACTGCAAATTTGGATTTGGTGCATTTGCAGGTTTTAACCGGAACATTCAGACGGGCCGATGGTGGATCAATTGGGATTGCATCGGAAGTTGCGCAATATGACGCCAAAACCAAACAGCTCGAAATGCAAGGCCAAGTGACGTTGCAAGAGGAGGGCCGCTATATTGCCCGCATGCAAGCAGCCAAAGTGAATGTGGATGATCACAGCCTTGTTTCAAAAACACCAGTGAAGGTTGACACTGCAACGGGTACAGTAGAGGCTGACAGCATGACGGTTGGCCCTTATGGCGGTCGGATTTTGTTTACAGGCCACGTGAAAGCAAAATTTGCGACGAACAGCGATTATGGAGTGAAGCAATGAAGATGAAATATGGCGTATTATTTTTGAGCTTTTTGGCGCTGCCGATTTTGGCTGGCCCACTTCATGCGGCGGGCAATGTGGAAGTTGAAGCCGATCAGATGGAAATTATTGATGCTGAACACAAAACGATTTTTACGGGCAATGTGATTTCAACCAGACCATCTGAAACCATCAAGGCGGACGAAATGGTTGTGACCAGCACAGAAGTCAAGCAAACCGATGGCACGACGAAAACCGTAACAGACCGGGTTGACGCCAAGGGCAACGTGACAATCAGAACAAAAAGCCAAATCATTACGGGCGCAAAAGCAATATTCCATATTCAGCAAAATACGCTTGAGGTTATGGGCGATGTGCGCGTGACCCAAGGCACCAGCAATGTGCGCGGCGAAAAGCTTAATGTTGACCTTAATACCAATCGTTTGCAGATGTCCGGCGGCCGGGTGAAGGGTTCCTTTGTTCCAAAGTAAAGATTTTCACTCAATATTAAGACAAATGAGGCCTTAATAGGTGGCGCAGAAAAGAGAATTGGTTTCTGACGGACTTGTCGCTTCCATGTTGGCTAAAACCTATGGCGAGCGGCCAGTTGTCAAAGATGTATCCCTCTCAGTTCGGCGTGGTGAGGCTGTTGGCCTGCTTGGCCCTAATGGCGCTGGCAAAACGACCGTGTTCTATATGATCACCGGTTTGATTGCGGTGGATCAGGGTTCAATTAAGCTGGACGGCGAAGACATAACCCAATTGCCCATGTATCAACGGGCGCGTCTGGGGATTGGCTATCTGCCGCAGGAAAGTTCGATTTTCCGCGGCCTCACGGTGGAAGAAAATCTACGTTCGGTTCTCGAGCTACATGAGCCCGAGAAGGCCAAACGTGAACGTTTGTTGCGTGAGTTGT
>JAYVPZ010000089.1:0-10044 GCA_043757105.1 Aestuariivirga sp.
GATGCAGCGGATCATGGTGGATTTGCCTGAACCTGATGGCCCGCAAATAACAATACGCTCGCCTTTTTTAACATCGAGATTGATGTCACGCAGAACATGGAACTGGCCATACCACTTATTCACACTCTGCATTACGACCGCGGATTCTGACATGATTACCTCGTGTGACTGGTATTGAGCTTGCGCTCAATGAATTGTGAATAGCGCGACATGGCAAAGCAGAAGAGCCAGTAAATCAACGCCAAGGCAAAATAGCCAGTGTTACCAGTTTGGGCCGAAGCCCATTTGGCATCGTTGAACCCTGATTGCACAATGTTGAACAGATCAAATATGCCGATGATGGAAACGAGACTGGTATCTTTAAACAGGCTGATGAAATTATTTACAATACCGGGAATAACCACCTTCAAAGCTTGCGGCATAACGACGAGCAACATCATGCGCCAGTATGACAAGCCAACAGCCATAGAAGCTTCATATTGACCTTTAGGAATGGCTTGCAATCCACCACGCACAACTTCAGCCATATAGGCGGCAGAAAACAGCGCAATGCCGATCAGTGCCAACATCAATTTTCCCGGATTAATGCCAGGCGGCATGAACAAAGGGAACATATTCGCCGCCATGAACAACACCAACACCAGCGGTACTCCACGCACGATTTCGATGAAAGCAATGCACAGCATTTGAACGACTGGCATGGTTGACTTCCGACCCAGCGCTAAAAGTATCCCCAATGGGAGCGAAGCTACAATGCCGGTGATTGATGCTATCAATGTTATAAGCAACCCGCCCCATTGTTCAGTATCCACCTTCTCCAATCCAAAAAAACCGCCGGACAAGAGCACATAAGTTAAGACGGGAAATGCAACAAAGAAGAATAGCGCGTTCCAACCCTTGTAAGGAATTTTGGGAACCAGCAATCCCAACAAAGAAAGTGCACCAATCAGGAAAACCAAATTCGGACGCCAAAGTTGGTCTTGAGGGTAAAATCCGTAAATCCATTGCAACGACTTTGCCTTGACGAAAGGCCAGCACGCACCAGCTGTGACGGCATTGCATGGTTCGCGATTATCAGCCGTCCATATAGCCGATACAACCGCCCACTGAAAAATTGACCAGATAGCCCATGCTAACAGCGATGCAATGATGATAGTTCCGACCCCACTCAACGGAGTTGGGGCAAAGCGATCCTTCAGCTTGGCCCAAAATCCAGCTGTGCTGGCCGGGGCGGCAAGTTTGGGTGCATCTTCAGTGCGGACATAGGCAAATGTCATGGCCTTAGCGCTCCACCAGTTTCATGCGCGAGTTAAACCAGTTCATAAATGCCGCCGTGAGCAAGCTGAGGCTGAGATAAACCACCATGAGAATGAAGACCACTTCGATGGCTTTGCCTGATTGGTTGTTCACCGTGCCACCAGCATACATCAAATCAGGAAAACCGATGGCGATGGCAAGCGAAGAATTCTTTGTGAGGTTCAAATATTGGCTGGCCAATGGCGGGATAATGATACGCATGGCTTGTGGAATAACCACCAGACGAAGCGCCATGCCACGGCTTAGGCCTAAGGCGCTAGAAGCTTCAGTCTGACCGTGGCTGACTGCTTGAATTCCGCCCCGAACAGTTTCTGCAATGAAGGTGGCACTGTAGAAGGTCAACGCAATGAGAAGCGCCAACATTTCTGGAACCATGGTCATGCCGTTCACAAAATTGAATCCTTTTAGTGAAGGATAATCAAAGCTCAATGGCCAACCCACCAACAGCAAACCGATGAATGGCGACAGTAAAATAATAGGTATTGAAATCAACCATACCGGAGTGATCTTGCCCGATTCTTCTTGGCGCTTTTGTGCATGTTTGCGGAAAAACCACGTGCCCACCAAAGCGACAGCCAAAGCCAGTAAGGCTACCCAAGCCCCTGGACCAAAGTTTGGGTGCGGCATGAGAATGCCTTTTTTACTGATGAATATGCTGTCGAAAAAACGATAGGCGTCTTTCACGCCCGGCAGCGGCTTCAACACCAACGCGTACCACATGAAAATTTGCAGGAGCAACGGAATGTTGCGCAACAACTCCACATAAAGCGTTGCTGCCCCAGCCACGACTTTATTTTTCGATAAGCGCATAACACCCACCACAAATCCTAAGATCGTAGCCAAGAAAATACCAAGAACAGCAACCACAACAGTATTGAGCAAGCCCGTTAAAATGGCGCGGCCGTATGTGGAACTGGAAGAGTATTCAATGAGTGAGGTGCTGAGGTCAAAGCCTGCAGCCTGCGTTAGAAAATCAAAACCAAAGTTCTGGTTTAGTTTTTTCAAGTTGGCTTGGGTATTACCAACAATTTCATAAAGCCCCCAAAACAGGAGGAGCAAAACCACAATCTGTGAAAGATACCCCCGGACCTTGGGGTTATAAAGCCAGCTCAAACCACCAGCCGAGCTGGGTGGCGGGGCAGTTTCGAATTGTGGATTTTTCGCTGTCATGCGCGTGAACTACCAAAAAAAGAGCCCGCGCATTGCACGGGCTCTTCGTTTCTGATTTTAGCGAATTGGTGGAGCGTATTGCAAACCACCAGCGTTCCACAGGGCGTTTTTGCCACGGGCAATTTTGAGCGGTGTCGAAAGGCCGACGTTACGTTCAAAGATTTCCGAGTAGTTGCCCACTTGTTTGACGATGTTGTAAGCCCAATCTGGGCCGAGGCCGAGACCCTTGCCAAAATCATTGTCAGCATCAGTGCCGTCTGGATTCTTCACCTTCGTAGAAAGAAGGCGCTGGATTTCAGGATTGGCTGAGGCTTTCATTTCATCAACGTTGGCGGATGTAACACCAAGCTCTTCGGCATTCAAAGTTGCATAATAAGTCCACTTGACGATGGAGAACCATTGATCGTCGCCTTGGCGAACAACTGGGCCCAGTGGCTCTTTCGAAATAATTTCAGGTAACACCATATGGTCAGCTGGATTGGCGAATTTTAGGATTTCGGCATAGAGGCCAGATTGATCCGTGGTGAACACATCACAACGGCCCTCTTGATAAGCTTTCAGAACTTCTTCGTTCTTTTCGAAGGCAACAATCTTGTATTCCATCTTGTTGGACTTGAAATAGTCAGCCAAATTCAATTCGGTTGTTGTGCCAGTCTGTGTGCACACCGAAGCGCCGTTCAGTTCCTTGGCAGATTTCACACCAAGTTTTGTTGGCACCAAAAAGCCCTGGCCATCATAATAAGTGACGCCGGCAAACAACAGGCCCAGTGATGTATCGCGGCTCATGGTCCAAGTGGAGTTGCGTGACAGCATGTCGACGGCACCCGATTGCAAGGCTGTGAAACGCTCTTTGGCAGATAGCGGTGAATACTTCACCTTAGTGGCATCGCCCAGAACAGCGGCGGCAACAGCTTTGCAAAAATCCACATCCAAACCTGTCCAATTGTTTTTGTCATCTGGATTTGAAAAGCCGATCAAGCCTTGGCTTACGCCGCATTGTACAAAGCCCTTAGCTTTCACATCGGCAAGTGTTGTGGCATTGGCGGCAACGGCTGAAACGCCGAATACAGACGCCAATACCAGTGCTTTAAAAAATTTCATACTCAATTCTCCCTAAACGCTAAGTGGTAATGTATCGATTGCTCGCTGTGCTTTGTCAGCTTGGGATAAGTAGAGCTTCTATTTTCGCTGAGGTCAAGTCAAACCGCTTTGGTTGGCAATAACACTAAAAAACCCCGATGCAAGCATCGAGGTTTTTGATTTCAACTTATTGATTATGCGACTTAGATATCAATAATCCATGCAATCAGCATAAGCATTTTCATAAACTTGGCGTTTCCGGCTGTTGCCAGAAATGCCGCCGATTACGGCGCCACCAACTGCACCACCAATGAGGCCAGTGATGATATTGCTGCCCGCGCCATTGCCAGTTACACCGCCATAAAGGCCGCCAACACCGGCACCAAGCAATGCACCATCGCCAACACTGTTATTTGCGAAATGGTTCGCTTGTTGGCGGGCATAAGCACGGCACTTTGAAGCGCGACTGCGGGCAAAGCTCTCATCAACAGTCATAGCCATAAAGCTTGCTGCAAGTCCAAGGCTCATCAAAACTTTAAACGTACGTTTCATGTTAAATTTCCTTTCTATAATCTTTGTTACTCTGTAATGAGGCGTTTATAAGACACCAAATCTGAACGCAGGATGAACTAAACAAGGCGGGCCGGAAAACCTTCAGCGCGCAAATCAGTTTTTAGCATATCCTCAAGCAATTTGGCAATTTGGGTGGATTGGGCCGCCCCGCCATAGACAGCTTTGCCCTTCATGAATGTCTGATTCGTTAACGATGCTAGATCAAGCGGCACACCAAATTCTTTCCCAAAATTCATGGCGAATCCTAAATCTTTCAAAGCCAAATCCATGCTGAAGGCGATGTCATAACTCCCGTTAAGAATGAGCTGACCTTCGGTTTCGTGGACAAAGCTGGTGCCGGAACTTGCTGTAATTGCTTGCCATGCCTGCCCCAGATCAATGCCACCACGTTTGGCCAACATCAACGCTTCGGCATCGGCCACCAAATGAATGAAGGCCAACATATTGGTGATTACTTTGATTACTGCAGCAGAACCGATTGGCCCCATGTGGAAAATTTTGCTGCCGATTGCTTCCAGTGCTTTGTGATGAAAATCAAATAAGTCCTTGTCTCCGGCTGCTAAAACTGTGATTTCACCTCGTGCCGCCAAGTGCACACCACCTGTGACAGGGGCCTCTAATGTGCGGATGTTTTTGGCCTTGGCCATTTCTGACAGGCGGATGATTTCATCACGACCATTGGTTGAATTCTCAATCCAGGTCGCCCCGGGCTGCATTCCTTCGAGAAGTTGGACAAGTACTTTCTCTGAAACAACGGGTGAAGGCAGGCATGTAAAAACATGATCAACTTGCGCAGCTAATTCTTTTAGCGTGGCCGCCCATTTTGCGCCTGCTGCAATATGTCGGTCAGCCAGTGATTCATCCAAATCATAGACCGTCACATCGAATCCATGGCGGATCAAACTGGCCGCAATATGCCCACCAAGATTTCCAAGACCCACATAACCATATTTCATTAGCGCACCACTGTGTTTGTCATTTCAAGATGAAGCTTGTCACCTGTGTAGGGGTGAGCCAGTGCCACCTCTTCATTTAGTTCAACGCCAAGCCCCGGTTCGTTTGATGGGATCACATAACCCTGCTCCCAGAGAATAGGCTTTTTCAGGAGTTTGGCGTGGAACCCGCCGAATTGTTCTATGCTTTCGAGGATCAAAAAGTTCGGCAACGACGCGCCATATTGAATATTTGCAGCAGCTTCAATCGGGCCCGCATAAAGATGCGGCGCAATTTGTGCGTAGTTCACTTCAGCCATGGCAGCGATCTTTTTAGCCTCCCAAATCCCACCCACGCGACCTAGGGCCATTTGCAAAATTGATGCAGCGCGATTTTCAAGCACGCGACCAAATTCATATTTCGTGGTCAGACGTTCACCTGTGGCAATTGGTATTGATGTGCCGCGAGCCACCAGAGCCATTTCTTCAGGGCGATCAGGCGGTGTAGGCTCCTCAAACCACAGAGGATCATATTGTTCAATTTTCTTGGCAAACCGTATCGCACCAGAAGCCGTGAATTGGCCGTGTGTGCCGAAGAGCAAATCAGCCTTGGTGCCCACTGCTTCGCGGATCAATCGGCAAAACTTTGTGCACAATTCGATGGATTCAAGGGAGGGTTGGCGTGGATCAAAAGCTGAATATGGCGCAGCAGGATCGAACTTTAAAGCCGTGAAACCTTGCTTCACATAATCGACCGCCCGTTCGGCTGATTGTTCGGCGTTCCAATAAATCGAGTCGTCTTGGCCCTTGGCGAGATTTGGATAAATGTAAGTATATGAACGCAACTTGTCCTGAACCTTGCCACCGATCAACTCGTAAATTGGCTTTTTCAATGATTTTCCAATAATATCCCACAACGCAATTTCGATACCGGATAGGACACCCATTAAAGATACATCAGGGCGCTGGGTAAAGCCGGAGCCGTAAACCTTGCGCCACAAATCTTCGATGTGAAAAGGATCCATTCCTTCGACATATCGGCCAAATGTATCTTCGATCATCGCTGTCATGGCCTTGGGGCCAAAGGTGGCGCAATAACACTCACCATAGCCTACGATGCCGTTATCAGTGGTCAGTTTCACAAAAATGAAATAACGCCCGCCCCAGCCTGGCGGCGGGTTGCCTACGATAAACACTTTGAGATCTTTGATCTTCATTTTTGGAATCTCCCTTAAGTGGTGGACTATCGCAGATCATATGTCGCTTCGATATGGTATGGTTTAGCCAGATGGTAAAAATTATTCACCCCCACTGGTGCTTGCCAAAGCAGCCCCGCTTAGGCCACAGATCATAACATGAATTTTGATTACATCATTGTTGGCGCAGGTGCAGCAGGCTGCGTTTTGGCGGAGCGACTTACGGCTAATGGCAAACACAATATATTGTTGCTCGAAGCGGGTGGCAGCGACAGGCGTTTCTACATTCAAATGCCGCTTGGTTATGGCAAAACTTTTTACGATCCAAAAGTAAACTGGGGTTACGAAGCAGAGGCTGATCCGGGACTTGCTGATCAAAAAGATTATTGGCCGCGTGGGAAAGTTTTAGGCGGCTCCAGTTCCGTCAACGCTATGGTTTATATTCGTGGTGATGCATCTGACTTCGAAGATTGGAAAGCAGCGGGTAACATCGGTTGGGGCTGGGATGATGTTCTGCCAGCGTTTAAGCAACTTGAAGATTTCGAAGGCGGTGCAAATGAGTTTCGCGGTGCTGGCGGGCCTTTCTATGTTTCAGCTAATCTGAAAGATCGGCATTGGCTTGGCAAGCACTATGAAGCGGCAGCGCAAGCAGCAGGCCTAGCTTACAATTCTGATTTCAATGGAGCGACTCAAGAGGGCGTTGGACACCTCCAACTTTCGGTTAAAAATGGACGGCGTAATTCAGCAGCGCGTGCATTTTTGCGACCCGCGATGAAACGTAAGAATTTACAAGTCATCACCCATGCGCAAGTCACCCGCATCGTGATGGCGGGCAAGCGGGCCATTGGGGTTGAATACGTGCGCAATGGAAAAAGTGAAATTGTACAGGCCAATCGTGAAGTAATATTGTGTGGTGGCGCAGTAAATTCACCCCAACTCCTGCAACTTTCAGGCATTGGGCCTTCCGAAATTTTGAAAGCGCATGGTATTTCGCCTATCATCCATAACGCAAATGTCGGTCAACATTTGCAAGATCATGTTGGCATCAATTATACTTTTAAAATGAATGTACCCACCTTGAATGACGCACTGCGTCCGTGGTGGGGCAAGATGCGCGTTGGGCTGCAATATTTGCTGACACAAAGTGGGCCGCTCAGCCTCAGCATTAATCAAGGCGGCGGCTTTTTCAAAACCAATCCATCGCGCACGCGTCCAAATATGCAGCTTTATTTTCAGGCGTTCTCGACACTCATTCCAAAAACAGGCGAGCGCCCCCTACTCACGCCTGATCCATTTCCGGGTGCTTCAATTGGATTATCAAATTGTAGACCGACGAGTCGTGGCGAGATAACAATCCAATCGTCCGATCCGCTGGCCAAGCCGCGCATTGTGGCTAATGCACTTGGCACAGATCACGACACGCAAGAAATGTTAGAAGCTGTAAAGTTCATCCGAACAATAGCCAAGCAGCCGCAAATAGCTGAATTTATTACGGAAGAACTGAGACCGGGGCCCAATGTGCAAACTGATGATGAGCTGATTGCAGATTTCAGGCAGCGCAGTGGAACAGTTTATCATCCTTCCTGCACATGCCGTATGGGGCCATCTGCTTCAACATCGGTAGTTGATCCACAGCTTCGTGTTCATGGCGTCGACGGTCTCCGCGTGATTGATGCTTCGGCGTTGCCTTCAATAATCAGCGGAAACCTAAATGCACCAACCATGATGCTGGCATGGAAAGCGGCAGAGTTAATTCTACGCGTTTAAGGCCTGGTCACGAGACACTTTCTGTCAATGCCTTTGAGCGAATGATACATACCTGTTTTGATGTTAAACGATGTGTATTTTTTGGCACAATAAGCGTTCCAACCGTCTGAACCTTGCTCAGGTTTTGCCGTTGTCATTACTGGTTCTGGCGGAACCAGCTCAGCAACTTGAACGCTAGGCTTTTTTGTTTTTGTTTTTGCACCTTTCGCAATGACCGAAGCGTCCGGCGAAGAAATTATAGAGTTTGCTCTCTGCTCGCGCATGCAGGATTGTAGGGCAATCTCAAATTTATGTTGCCAAAAAACCCTATCTTTTGTCAGCGCGTTGGCAAAATCAGTTGCATAGGCAGCGCAATAAGAAACTCTGTCGGCCAGAGCTGGCGTTGCCAACAAAACCAATACAGGCACACTGTATAGAAATCTCATGAACTTCTCCCATCACATTTCCTGTCCCAATTTTATTTGGTTAAAGGCGGTAATTGTGGCGGAGAACGGGCTTAAGTCATGACGTTTTTAAGGCAGTCTTTGGCCGCTGCAACGCCTGAGGAGAAGCAAGCTTGCAGCAGATAGCCACCTGTAGGCGCTTCCCAATCTACCATTTCGCCGATGCAATAAACATTCTTCATGGCTTTTAACCTGAAGCCCTCGGTCAACTCTTCGAGTGCCACGCCACCAGCAGAAGAAATGGCACGCGCCAAACTTGCAGGACGCAGAATTTTGATGGGAACAGTTTTAATATTCTCGGCAGTGATTGCCACTTTGGATTCGTGAAGAAGAGAAATACCAACAGCCGAAAGCCCCGCAGCTTTGCGTAAAAAGTTTGATTGGCTTTGTTTGCCGCGCGGTTTGGCCAAGCGTTCGGCTAATTGTTCAACAGTAAGATCTGGGCGCAGATCGACTTGCAGTTCTTCTCCCGGCATTTCGCGCATGAAACGTGAGAGCGCATAAATCGCTCCGCCCTCAATACCTTCGGACGAAATCATAATCTCGCCACGTACTTTCTGTCCTGCGTAATTCAACGCCACGTTTTTTATCGGAACGCCCGCATATTTATCGCGGAATAGTTTTGTCCAATTCACGAGAAAGCGGCTATTAGCTGGTTTGAAACCGTTCACGCGGATGTTGGCAGCACGAAGTGTTGGAACCCACGTGGCGTCAGAACCGAGCTGCGGCCAGCTGGCGCCGCCCATGGCCAAGATCGTTGGTGTGCCGTCCAAGCCATGCCATTGCGTATTGGACTTTAAAACTACGCCTAGTGTTTCCAATCGGCGCAGCCAAGCGCGGAGCAACGGCGATGCTTTCATTTGTTTCGGAAACACGCGGCCCGAAGATCCGATGAATGTCTCGATACCTAAACCGTTCGCCCACTCGGTTAAAGCAGAGGGAGGAAATTCACGAATAGCAGGCGAGATAAAATCTTTCGCTTCACCATAGCGCTCTAGCATGGCCTCTAGCGGCTCGGAATGTGTCAGGTTTAAACCACCACGACCTGCCAACAAAAATTTGCGCGCTGGCTTTGCCATATGATCAATGATCGTAACTTTCGCGCCACCGGTGGCTAACACTTCAGCTGCCATCAGGCCAGCGGGGCCTGCGCCCACAATAGTAATTTCAAAATTTTGCAACTGAATAAAACCTTAGTATGGCAGATCAAAATACTGATCGGCTGACATGGTATAGATGTCAACTGGTTCAAAACGGCCCTGCCCCACGGGATAGTCTACATGGGTTTTTGAATGGATCATGCCGATGCGTTTGGCCAATTTCTTTGATGCACCGTTAGCTGACATAACTTTGCACCACATGGTTTTGGCACGCAGCTTTTCAAAGCCTATGCCGAGTAGGGCACGGCCAATCTCAGTGCCAAATCCCATTGACCATAAAGCTGGATGCAAGCCCCAACCCATTTCCAAGCTATTATCTCGGTGGCTAATCAGAAATCCATCGCCAACCACTTCGGTCGAAAGGCGCTCTTCGGCCGCCAAATGATAAACGCGGCGGTGACTGTCG
>JAYVPZ010000090.1:0-2578 GCA_043757105.1 Aestuariivirga sp.
TGGGCGGCATGGTTTTGCATGCGGGCATGATTTCAGAAATGAAAACTGGCGAAGGCAAAACTCTGGTTGCCACGCTGCCAGTTTACCTCAACTCACTTGAAGGCAAGGGCGTTCATGTGGTGACAGTGAATGATTATCTGGCCAAACGCGACTCGGCTTGGATGGCAAAAGTTTATGGTACCTTGGGCCTGACTACTGGAGTCATTGTCCACGGCCTTGATGATGATGAACGCCGCGCGGCTTATGCCTGCGACGTGACTTACGGCACCAACAATGAATTGGGTTTTGATTATCTCCGCGATAATATGAAATATCATCTGGAAGAAATGGTTCAGCGCGGCCATCATTATGCAATCGTCGATGAGGTGGACTCGATCCTCGTTGATGAAGCGCGCACGCCATTGATTATTTCTGGCCCGGTTGATGATCAATCGAGCCTGTACAATACGCTTGACGGTTTTATTCCGCAGTTGGTTGCCGCTGATTATGATCTTGATGAAAAACAGCGCTCAGTTTCCTTGACCGAAGCTGGCAATGAACATCTTGAACAATTGTTGGTTGCCGCAGGTGCCATGAAGGGCACGCTTTATGATGCGGCCAATGTGCCGATTATTCATCACATCACCCAAGCCCTTCGCGCCCACACACTGTTCCAACGCGATAAAGATTACATCGTCAAAGATGATCAAGTCATCATCATTGATGAGTTCACTGGACGCATGATGGAAGGGCGTCGTTATTCCGAAGGTCTGCACCAAGCCATTGAAGCCAAGGAACACGTGGCGGTTCAACCAGAAAACGTAACGCTGTCTTCAGTGACGTTCCAAAATTATTTCCGCATGTATAGCAAACTAGCAGGCATGACCGGCACGGCTTTGACCGAAGCAGATGAGTTTCAAGATATTTACAATCTCGAAGTGATTGAAATTCCGACCAATGTTTCGGTGTCGCGCAAAGATGAAGACGATCAGGTGTTTCGGTCTGCGAAAGAAAAATATGCAGCAATCACTGAAACACTGCGTGACGCGATAGCGCGCGGTCAACCAGTTTTGGTGGGCACGACTTCAATTGAAAAATCCGAAGAACTATCCAGCTTGCTGCAATCAGCTCAGATCAAACACAGTGTATTGAATGCACGGTATCACGAACAAGAAGCATTGATCATTGCGCAAGCAGGTGCGCCTGGTGCTGTAACGATTGCAACCAACATGGCGGGTCGTGGTACGGATATTAAGCTCGGCGGCAATTTAGATATGCGTGTTGCGCAAGAAGTTGGCGATGTGCCTGAAGGTGCTGCGCGCGAACGTCAGATTCAAAAAATCAAAGATGATATTGAGAGCAAGAAGCGCATTGTGATTGATGCTGGCGGGTTGTTCGTCATCGGCACAGAGCGCCATGAAAGCCGCCGCATTGATAATCAGTTGCGCGGTCGCTCTGGTCGTCAGGGTGACCCCGGCATGTCGCGTTTTTACTTGTCATTGCAAGATGATTTGATGCGGATTTTTGGTTCCGATCGTTTGGACGGTATGTTGAAAAAACTTGGCCTGAAAGATGGCGAAGCGATCATCCATCCATGGATCAACAAGGCGTTGGAAAAAGCGCAGCAAAAAGTTGAAGCGCGCAACTTTGATATTCGTAAGAATCTCTTGAAATTTGATAACGTCATGAATGATCAGCGCATTGGAATCATGAAGGGCGAAGAGGTTTCCGAAACCATCGATGATATGCGTCACGGCGTTATTGATGAATTGATTTCAAAGCACATTCCAGAAAATGCTTATGCCGAACAGTGGGATGCAGCGGGCCTTCGCGAGCGTTTGCGTGACGCGGTGGCGGTTGATTTTCCTGTGGATGAGTGGGCCAAGGAAGAAGGCATTGCGGACGAAGAAATTAAAGAGCGCGTGACCACGACAACCGACACTTATTATAATTCCAAGCGCGAAAAATATACTCCTGACTTAATGCGCCAAGTTGAAAAATCAGTATTGCTGCAAACCATGGATAGGCTTTGGCGTGAGCATATTGTGACCGTGGACTATCTGCGTCAGGTCATACATTTACGTGGCTATGGCCAGCGTGATCCTTTGAATGAATATAAGACCGAGGGTTTCACATTGTTCTCGGACATGATCACCCGCATGAAAGAAGCCGTGACTGGCCAATTGATGCGCGTTGAAGTTCAAACACAACCAGACGATGATATGTTGCCTGATGCAAGTCAACTTCCGCAAATGCAAGCCCATCATATTGATCAAACCACAGGCTATGATGATGTGGGCGTGGGTGGGCCGAACTTTGGTTCCTTCGCCGCGGCAGCGGCAGGTGTGGCCATGGCGATTGACCCCAAGAACCCCGCCACATGGGGCAAGGTTGGCCGCAATGATGATTGCCCCTGCCAGTCAGGCAAGAAATACAAGCATTGCCATGGGGCATATGCTTAAGTTAGTTCGGAGCGCGACTGAAATCGCTGATGAGGAATCATATGTTTAGAGCGTCGGATAGTCGATGTGAATCGAAGGGGGTTCACAAATCAGTTTGAAGATGATTCAAGGTTTGCGGAGGACTTTGGTCATGTCGC
>JAYVPZ010000091.1:0-2565 GCA_043757105.1 Aestuariivirga sp.
GATAAACCAAAAATCCCCATCAGCCACCGCATCAAGAAATGTTCCTGGGATAACGCCTACCTCATCAACGCATTAGCTCATATGCGATAGCCCTGCCCCTTGTGGGGAGGGTTAGGGTGGGGGTCGTTCCGACCTGACCATTTGGAAATGTTTTTTTCTAATTTCATATAGTTCCCGCCCCCCACCCCGGCCCTCCCCACAAGGGGGAGGGAGGAAGAAATCAGCTGCGATAAGACCCGTTGATATCAATGTATCGATGCGTCAGATCGCAGGTCCACACAGTCGCCGTCCCCTTGCCCACGCCAATATCAGCATCAATTTTAATATCGCGGCCTTTCATATGAGGCATGATGTCGGCTTCTTTGTAATTCGCGTCTTTCATGCCTTTGGCGGCCACCACAATGCCACCGATTTTAATCCGCAACTTATCGCGCAAGGCTTTCTCGCCAGATTTGCCGATCGCCATAACAATACGGCCCCAATTGGCATCTTCACCCGCAATTGCCGTTTTCACTAACGGCGAATTGGCGATGCTCATGCCAATTTTCTTAGCAGCCGCATCTGATTCAGCTCCGGTGATTTTAATCTCGATTAATTTCTCAGCGCCCTCACCGTCCTTCACCACTTGCATTGCAAGGTCAAGGCACAGGGCACCCAGCGCTTTGGCAAATGGTTTCAGGCGCACATCCGTGGCCGTCTTCAAATCTTTAACCGCACCTGCCGCACCCGTTGCAAACATCAGCACCGTGTCTGATGTCGAAGTATCACTATCGACCGTGATGTTGTTGAAGCTCCGCGCAACGGAAGGCGACAATAACTTTTGTAAAATCTTTGCAGAAATAGCCGCATCTGTAAAAATGAAAACCAGCATCGTCGCCATGTCAGGCGCAATCATGCCCGAACCCTTGGCAATGCCGTTGATCGTAACAGTCTTACTGCCGAATTTGACTTGCGCAGTTGCCACTTTCTGAAATGTATCAGTGGTCATGATCGAACGTGCCGCCATATCCCATGCTTCGCCCGAAGCCGAGGTGCCGAGTTCTGGCAGTGCGTTGACGATGTGGGTAGGGTTCAAAGGTTCGCCAATGACACCCGTTGAAGCTTGAAACACTTCGCCCATTTTGCATTTGAATTGTTTAGCGGCGGCAGATGCCACAGCTTTAACTGTGGCCACACCAGCCTTGCCTGTAAACGCATTGGCGTTGCCTGCGTTGCAAACCAACACGCGGCCTTTGCCAGACTTCAAATTGTCAGCGCACCAATCAACTGGAGCTGAGCGTGATTTTGAAAGTGTAAGGCAACCCGCAACAGTGGTGCCTTCGTCCATCAACGCTAGCAAAACGTCCGGTCGATTTTTATAACGAATGCCTGTGGCCGCCGCCGCCAAGCGAACGCCCTTTATTTCAGGCAAATGTGGAAAGCTGGCAGGTGCCAGAGGGGAAATTGTTAAAGCCATCTGTCGCCTGCCTCGTATCCGTGAAGTCTATTACTGCTTAGGTTCTTCCGGTAAGGTCAAATCGCCTTTGCCGCCAGCGTCAGGTTCAGCTGGTGCGCCCCCGCCACCTTGGGCTGCTGGATCATCCGCGATTGCCGGTGTTGCTTGGCCGCCACCTGACTTTTTTAGCGCCTGAGCTTCAGCCTGCGCTTTTTTCAAATCAGGATCGAGAATTTCAACCTTAGCAGTGCCTTGAAGTCCCGCTAACATGGATTGAACTTTGTTGCGGACCAAAACGTTTCGAATAGCGCTTTTCACTTGGTCGAAAGGTTGAGCAGCGCCCATTTTGCGATCATCCAAACGGATGATATGCCAACCATATTCAGTTTTCACGGGTTTCGAGACTTCGCCTTGCTTCAAAGCAAAGGTCGCCTTGGAAAATTCAGCAACCATTTCAGGCGCTGTGAAATAACCTAAGTCGCCACCGTAATCCTTCGATCCATCCAAGCTATATTGCTTAGCCAAATCTTCGAACTTGGAGCCGCTCTGAAGTTTAGCTTCAATGTCATTGGCTTCTTTTTCAGTGGCCACCAAAATATGACGGGCCCGCACGCGCTCAGTTTGGGTAACCTTGGCGGTTTCCTTGTCATAAGCGGCTTTAACTTCCTCATCGGTGATCGACGGGCTAATTTTTGTCGCCAAGTAAGAATCGCGCAATGCCTTAGCCTGATAAGCAGCCAAACGGCGCTTATAATCATCTGATTCAGCAGCCCCTTCTTTTGCTGCCACTTGGGCAATCAAATGGCGCTCAATCAAAAATTCCACAACAAAAGGAAAGCGCAACTTGGCTGGCATGTTTGGCAATTGGCTGATCACATCATCAAATGCCATACGCACTTCCGATGTTTTGATCTCATAGCCATTCACAATGGCCACAACTGTGTCTTGCCCAGTCAGTGGTGCAGCAGTATCCTGAGCAAAGCTTGCGCTGCCCAAAACCATTCCAAACACTCCAGCGAGAAGTGCCATTTTCAATTTTATATGATTGCGTGGCATGTGATCCATCGAAGAAATTGAGACCCTAGACTTGTCCTATATGCAGCCAATGGGTTTGAAACAAGGCAATATTA
>JAYVPZ010000092.1:0-2563 GCA_043757105.1 Aestuariivirga sp.
GCCTTTGTGTAGGAAACCCCAAATTAGGGTTCCCCGCACATGCCAAAACGCACCGACATTAAATCCATCCTCATCATCGGGGCGGGACCCATTATTATCGGCCAAGCATGCGAGTTTGATTATTCCGGCACCCAAGCATGCAAGGCGTTGAAGGCCGAGGGTTACCGCATTATTTTGGTGAATTCGAACCCCGCAACAATCATGACAGACCCAGATTTGGCCGATGCCACTTATATCGAGCCGATCACGCCTGAAGTTGTGGCCAAAATCATCGAGAAAGAACGCCCAGACGCGCTGCTGCCAACCATGGGCGGACAGACGGCTTTGAACACGGCATTATCACTCAATAAAATGGGCATTCTCGAAAAATTTGGCGTGGAGTTGATCGGTGCAAAAGCCGAGGCCATCGACATGGCCGAAGACCGTGAGTTGTTCCGCGAAGCCATGAAACGCATCGGCTTAGAGACCCCGCGCTCGCGCCTTGCCAATTCATCGGCCGCCAAGGATGCTGATAAAGAGGCTTATGTGTCTGGCAAAGCCACTGCGGACGACCCTGCAGCGTTTGAAAAATTTTGGGCCGAGGGCGAGGCTGAACGGCTGAAGAAATATCGCAACCGCGCCATGGTTGAGGCCTTTGAAGCCATGCTTGAAATTGGCCTGCCCTGCATCATTCGCCCATCTTTCACGCTTGGCGGCACGGGCGGCGGCATTGCTTATAACCGCGACGAGTTTTTGGACATCGTAGAAAAGGGCCTCGACGCCTCGCCCACCGCAGAAGTGCTGATCGAAGAATCCGTGCTCGGCTGGAAAGAATATGAGATGGAAGTTGTGCGCGATAAGGCGGACAATTGCATCATCATTTGTTCAATTGAAAACATCGATCCAATGGGCGTGCACACGGGCGACTCCATCACCGTGGCACCGGCCCTCACGCTGACTGACAAAGAATATCAAATCATGCGAAATGCTTCCATTGCGGTGCTGCGCGAGATTGGTATTGAAACTGGTGGATCGAATGTTCAATTCGGTGTTAACCCGGCTGATGGTCGATTAGTGGTCATTGAAATGAACCCACGCGTGTCGCGCTCATCAGCGCTCGCATCAAAGGCCACAGGCTTTCCAATCGCCAAAATAGCGGCAAAGCTGGCTGTGGGCTATACGCTCGATGAATTGGCAAACGACATCACAGGTGGTGCAACACCCGCATCCTTCGAACCCACGATTGATTATGTGGTCGTAAAAATTCCGCGCTTCACTTTCGAAAAGTTCCCCGGTGCCGTGCCTTATCTAACCACGTCAATGAAGTCCGTAGGCGAAGTTATGGCCATTGGACGCACCTTTCAAGAGTCGATGCAAAAAGCCTTACGTGGTTTGGAAACGGGCCTCAGTGGTTTTGATGAAGTGGCCATTGAAGGCATTGGTGAAGGCGATGATAAAAACGCCATTCGCGCTGCACTGGGCCAACCCACACCTGATCGCTTGTTGAAAATTGCGCAGTCATTCAGACACGGCGCAACAGTTGATCAGATTTTCGCATCTTGCAAATATGAACCGTGGTTTCTCCGCCAAATCCAAGAAATCGTTGAGACCGAAAAGCGAATTCAAATCAAAGGCTTGCCGAAGGACGCTCAGAATTTACGCAAGCTGAAAGCTATGGGCTTTTCGGATCAACGCTTGGGCAAATTGGCGCGGCTACCGGAAGCCAAAGTCGCCAAGCATCGTGCCAAGCTGAAAGTGCATCCGGTGTTCAAACGGATTGATACTTGTGCTGCCGAATTTGCGTCGCCCACGGCCTATATGTATTCAACATATGAAGTCGGGCTAGCTGGATCCAGTGGTAATGAAGCGCGGCCATCAGACAAGCAAAAAATCATAATCCTAGGCGGCGGGCCAAACCGCATTGGCCAAGGCATTGAGTTTGATTATTGCTGTTGCCATGCCTGCTTTGCTTTGCATGATGCAGGCTACGAATCCATAATGGTCAACTGCAATCCTGAAACCGTATCAACTGACTATGACACATCAGATCGTCTCTATTTCGAGTCGCTCACTGCTGAAGATGTTTTGGAAATTATCCGCATCGAACAGACCAACGGCACATTGAAAGGTGTGATCGTGCAGTTTGGTGGGCAAACACCATTAAAGCTGGCCGCTGCCCTTGAAGCCGCAGGTGTTCCCATCCTCGGAACAACGCCAGATGCCATCGATTTGGCCGAAGACCGCGAGCGTTTCTCGAAGCTGGTCAAAAAGCTGAAACTCAAGCAACCTGAAAACGGCATGGCTTATTCTGGCGCTGAGGCCAAAAAGATTGCCAAGCGCATTGGCTTTCCCGTCGTCATCCGCCCATCCTATGTGCTCGGCGGCCGCGCCATGGAAATTGTCAAAGATGACGCTGGCCTGCAACGCTACATCACCGAAGCTGTGGTGGTGTCGGGTGACTCGCCCGTATTGATCGACTCCTATTTGAGCAACGCCATTGAAGTCGATGTTGACGCGATCTGCGATGGGAAAGATGTTTTCATCGCCGGTGTAATGGAACACATCGAAGAAGCTGGCATTCATT
>JAYVPZ010000093.1:0-2552 GCA_043757105.1 Aestuariivirga sp.
CCCGCACCATCACTGGCCTATGGGATGCCATTGCAAGTGTCATTCCGACAATCACTTCAAAGGAAGCGACAAACTACTTCATCAACGCTGGTTACAATCCAGTATGATCGGAATCCGCTCTAATTGAAATATTTTGAATATCGACCGATTGGTTGAGTTCGCGGTGTCTTATCGCATTGCTGCATTCGGAAATGATTTGTATCCAATTTTTATCTGTATGGAGCATCTTGCTTAGCGGGTGTTCGTCACCAAATTTATTGGTAGTCCAATCTATGTGCTTGTCAAAATGTGCGCAGTTCTGAGTGTTGAAAGGCATACCAAAGAAGTCATGTAGGAAACCAAAAGTTTCGGCCAACATGTGCTTGCTGCTAATAAGAAAATGCGAAACGTAAGTATCAAGATCGGAAATTTTTGGAAGAGCTGGAATATTGCAAAATACTTTGTTGTCCTCAATAATTTTATCACACACAGGCATTAGCTTCATGGTTTGATCATAGACATAGAAACTTGCCTTTTCACAATCCAACAAATGTTTAGTGCAGGTCCAAAGTCGATCAATTAATTTTTCTTGATTCAGTGGAGAATTCAGAAATTTGAAAATATCGTTGAAATGAACAATCGTGCGAGCAACCATTGGTTTCTGCGATCCGATGGAATAGATTTTTTCATATGAAGGCTTAGTTTCAAGATGTTTGCGATCTGGATCCAAGGTATCGGCAGTTAAAACTCGAAAAATTGCTGTGGTGGTAAAAATGTAAAGATCGTTACGTATTGTCAACAATCTTGTTATATTTTGGATCGCGCCTAGATCATCCGGATCGACGAGGTTTATTGAGCTGCCATTATCTCGATTGAATACCATCTTAACTTTCCTACGCTACGGATGCGGCGTGATTGCGATGATTGTGATCACATCTTTGCCAGGGCCGTAGTGCCAGAAGATGCGGTAGGCGCCGGGCGTGTTGTTTTCGGCGTAGGCTTCGAAGACATCTTCGCCATTCTCGCCGAGTTTTGTCTGATATTTATGGGTATTTAAACTCGGATGCCGTGGGTTGTTTTCCAAAAGACCAATTGACTTACGAACGGCCTTGAAGCGTTTGGCAAGGGCAGGATTGTTTTCAAGTTGCTGATAGTCTGATGCAGCCAAAATCGTCAGCTTGATATCAAATGACATTAAATTTCATCGTCAGCGTATTTTGCAAAGCTCCCAAGATAAACTGTCTTGCCTTCTGCTGATTCACGCAACCCTTGCTCAACTGCGGCCAATGCTTTTGGATTTTTGTAAAGCCACTGTTCCCGCAAAGGAATTTCGGAATAGGGCTCCAGCATGATCCTGCCGTCTTTTTGTTGATGCACGCGAAAGCTGGAAACGCCTTTTGCAAGAGCGCCAAGCGCGATGCGGCCTTTGGAGTCGGGACGAAGCGTTACGGTTTCAGCATCAGACATGACGGCCTCCTGTAGGAAAAGTGATAAGTGGGACATATATCAAATCCCACCAAATTTCAAGCCTGACGCATTTTAGCACAAGAGTTTGATCGTCTACTTCAGTGACATCACATATTCCGCAATCGCTGCAATATCCGCCTCAGGCAGTTTCGCGATGTTCTTGCGCACTTCGCCCATGCCGCCGGAGCTCATTTTATCGTAGCCCAGTTCTTCGCCGTTTTGGAAGGCGAGGACTAAGTCTTTCGTGTCTTTGTATCGCCCTCGGCCAGTGAGATCGCGGAGCGATGGCACTTTGCCTTTGCCGTCCGGATGCAGGCCGCCTTGGAACATTTTTGAGGTGTCGCTGGTCATGAATAGGGTGCGCGGTGTGTGGCATTCGGCGCAATGGCCGGGGCCGTTCACGAGGTAAGCGCCTCGGTTCCAACTTGGTGTTTGATTGGCATCGGCCACGAATTTTGCTTCATCAAGCCCGATCCATTTCCAAACTCCAAGGCCACGGCGGATGATTGGAAGTGCAGCGACTTCATACGGCTTGGATGCGTTTTTGACGGGGGCTAAGCTATCTAGATAGGCTTTGATATCGAGCACATCTTCAACCTTCATATGCGCATAGGATGTGTAGGGAAAGGCCGGGATCAGATGCGCGCCATCAGGATGAAGACCTTTTTGCATGGCGTTGACGAAATCAACATCAGTCCATTTGCCCAAACCTGTTTCCGGATCAGATGTGAGATTGGGTGGATACAAAACGCCGATGGGCGTTGCGAATGGTTTGCCACCAGCTGGCACTTGCGCATCGGCCACCGAGGCGTGGCAGGAAATGCAGCCACCGATGTTATAGAGCAGTTTGCCATTTTCACGGTTGGCAGTGTGGGCTGGAATATCAGCCCTCGTGAACGGATGTGGCGCTGAGCCCACCCAGAAAATAACAAGCCCTGACACTGCAAGCAATGCCAGGGCTTTTGAATTACGTATTGAAAAAATCGGAACAGTCACAAATTATTCTGGCGCGCGGAAATTTTCGTGGCAACTTCCACAGGCTTTGCCCAACATCGGAAAAGCGGCTTTGAAACCAGCTTCATCTTTGGTGGCCTTCAAAGCTGTGA
>JAYVPZ010000094.1:0-9860 GCA_043757105.1 Aestuariivirga sp.
TTAGCAAGCTTGCGGGCCAGCAATTGCTTTGAAATCTTCGGCTGCATCATATTGTAAGTGCCAGCTGATCCACAGCAAAGATGGCCTTCTGGCACTTCATGAACATCAAAACCAACACGGCGCAGCAGGGCTTGGGCTTGGGTTTTAAGTTGCTGGCCATGTTGCAACGTGCAGGGTGCATGATAGGCGACGCGGAGGTTTATCTGCGCCTCTGGGATTTCAATTTGGGCCAGAAATTCGGAAATATCACGCGCTTTGGCGCTGATCACTTTTGCGCAATCAGCATAGGCAGGGTCAAGGCGCAGCATGTGGCCATAATCTTTGATCGTCACCCCGCAGCCTGATGTGGTGATGATGATGTGATCGACTTTTGCCTCTGTCCATTGCTCGATCATGCGTTTGGCGCTTGCCAGCGCTGGTGCTTCCTTGCCCATATGATGGGTGATGGAACCGCAGCAGGTGTTGCTATCGGTCACGACCACTTCATATCCGAGGCGTGTTAGCAAGCGAATCGTGGCGGCGTTGATATTGGGATCGAGCACCGATTGCACGCAGCCACGCAGGAGAGCCACACGGCCTTTTTGTTTTTGTTGTGCGGGGTATGTGCCTGCTTTGCCAAATGCCATTGGGGCTTCAAGCTTTTTTGGTAGGATTTCGAGCATGGCCGAAAAACGCTTGCCGCCAAGCACGTCGATGACGGATTTGAATGGTGAAGCAAGCTTTGCTGCGATTAGTGCCAATCTGAATAACTTGGGCCTTGGCATGATGGTGGCCAGAACATTACGCTGGATGCGGTCGACCAGCGGGCGTTTGTAAGTTTCTTCGATGTGCACCCGCGCATGATCAATAAGATGCATGTAATTCACACCAGATGGGCAAGTGGTCATGCAGGCCAAACATGAAAGGCACCGATCAACATGTTTCACCGTCTCAGGCGTTGCCGCCTCACCCTTTTCCAGCATGTTCTTGATCAGATATATCCGCCCGCGCGGGCTGTCATTTTCGTCACCACCCAAAACATAAGTTGGGCAGGTGGCGGTGCAGAAACCGCAATGCACACATTTGCGCAAGATGCCATTTGCATCAGCGATGTGCGGGTCTTTGAGTTGGAAATCTGAGAAATGGGTTTGCATTATGGGGTTCGGTACATGCGATTTGGGTTGAAGATATTTTTGGGATCGAAAGAATTTTTAACGCGCGCCGAAAGTGCGGCAAGGGCTGGCGCTTGAGGGTGGAAAATATCTTGGCTGGCTTTGTTGCTGCTACGGATCAATGTGGCGTGGCCTGATGTGAACGCGCTGCGGATTAACGCACCGTCCGTGCCTTGTGGCACTTCGAGCCAGATCAGGCCGCCCGCCCAATCAAAGAAATAGCGCTTTTCAATTTTTAGATTAGCAATGACATTTGGTGCATCAGAGGGTGCAATTGAAATACGCCAAATATCTTTTGATTGATCTTCGGCGAACAAAACAACGTTTCGAATATTTTTCCAAATCGCCTGCGATTCAGATTTAAGGATTTCAATTTTGCCACCGAGCAATTTAATAAGTTTCTCGCGGCGATAATCAATTGAAGGCTGAATGCCTTCAAGTCGCAAATATGTGCCTTGGTTTGGAATGTGGGCGGCAGCAGAAACTTCCGCCGAAGATTGTAGCGCCTTGCTCATCATCTGAATGGCTTCTGTATCATTGAGGTTATGTATCAGGATTGTTTCTTCTGCTTCGGGCTTTGGCAAAACCTTTATGATGACCGACGTGAAAGCAGCCAACGTTCCAAATGAGCCTGCCATGAGTTTTGGCACGTCATAACCCGTAACATTTTTAACGACGCGCGCACCTGCTTTGAAAATTTCACCACGGCCTGAAACCGCACTGAGACCGAGGATATGATCACGCATTGCTCCTGCCTTTAATCGGCGCGG
Source organism: Aestuariivirga sp. (assembly GCA_043757105.1). GTDB lineage: Bacteria > Pseudomonadota > Alphaproteobacteria > Rhizobiales > Aestuariivirgaceae > Aestuariivirga. The sequence continues at coordinate 1,922 of JAYVPZ010000094.1, forward strand.
GCCGGACAGATTGCACGCCACCATGCCACCTATTGTGCCGGAGTGTTTGGTATTAAGCAGCTTGGAATAATCTGGTGGCTCAAAGGCAAAATATTGGTTGTTTTTGACGAGAAGTTTTTCGATGTCTGTGAGTCTTGCACCTGCACCAACATCGAGGATGAGTTCCTCAGGTTCATAGGCTTGAATTTGATTGAAAGTCGAGAGATCAAGAATTGCTCCGTCCACGGAGTAACCAATTGATCGCTTTGTGCCCGTGCCGATGATATCTAGCGGGGCTATTGTTTCGCGCACCAGTTCGGCAAGTTCGGTTTCGGTTTTGGGCTTCATCCTCAAAACCGCGGCAAATCTGGATGGGCCATTTTGCCACCACTCACATGCACGCGGCCCATTTCGGCGCAGCGATGAAGTTGCGGGAAAACTTTGCCGGGGTTGAGAAGGCCTCGGTCATCAAAGGCGCATTTTAATCGCAGCTGTTGATCAAGATCAATTTTCGTAAACATCTCCGGCATCAGATCACGTTTCTCAACACCCACGCCATGTTCGCCTGTAAGAACGCCGCCGACTCTCACACAGAGTCGTAAAATATCGGCACCAAATTTTTCGGCACGGTCAAGTTCCCCTTCATTGTTGGCATCAAACAAAATGAGCGGGTGCAAATTGCCATCGCCTGCGTGAAAAACATTGGCTACGGCGAGATCATATTTCTTCGAAAGCTTGGCCATGCCGCTTAAGACTTCAGGCAGTTTCTTACGTGGAATGGTTCCGTCCATGCACATATAGTCTGGCGAGATGCGACCTACAGCTGGAAACGCCGCTTTTCGACCCGCCCAGAACAATACGCGCTCTACTTCAGAATTTGAAACACGCAAATATTTCGATTTGTTCTTAAGCGCAATGGCCGAAACGCGTTCAATCAAATGATCAACTTCAACCTGCGGGCCATCGAGTTCGACAATTAACAAGGCCTCAACATCCAAAGGATAATCTGCATGCACAAATTCTTCAACAGCATGAATAGCAGGACGATCCATCATTTCCATGCCGCCCGGTATAATACCTGCTGAAATAATATCAGCCACGCATTGGCCAGCGGTTTCATTGGAGGGGAACCCCACCAATACAGCGCGGGCAGTTTCGGGTTTTTGCAAAATTCGCACCGTCACTTCTGTGACAACACCGAGCAGACCTTCGGAGCCTGTCATCAACCCCAGCAAATCATAGCCTTCGGAATCCAAATGCTTGCCACCAAGGCGAACCACTTCGCCTGTGATCAAAATCATCTCAATACCGAGAACATTATTCGCGGTCAGACCATATTTCAAACAATGCACGCCACCTGAATTTTCCGCCACATTGCCACCGATTGTGCAGGCGATTTGTGACGAGGGATCAGGCGCATAATAGAAGCCCTTATGTTCGACGGCTTTTGTAATGCCCAGATTGGTCACACCAGGTTGCACCACAGCGCAACGATTTTCATAATCGATTTCAACAATGCGGTTGAACTTCGCCATGCCGAGCAGAATGCCGTCTTCTAGTGGAAGCGCACCGCCCGATAACGATGTGCCAGCGCCGCGTGGAACGATTTTGACATTGTTGTCATATGCGTAACGCAGCACAGCAGAAACTTGGGCCACTGTGTCTGGCAACACCACGACCATTGGCATTTGCTTATATGCGGTAAGGCCGTCAGACTCGTAAACACTCATTTGACGGGCGGCATCAATGACACCTTCGCCCGGGACGATTTTTTTTAATGCAGCGACGATGTCTGCACGGCGGGCCAGAACTGCTTCGTCTGGCTGGGGCATCATCAACATGGTGCACTACGCTCCATAAACTTTTTCACCCGCAACATAGGTCGCCTTGATAGCGCGATCATCCCCAAGGATTGCCAGTGCAAACAACACATCTTCAATCGAATTTGAGAGCACATGTCGTGCGGCCAACACATCCGTGGCAATTGGATCGAGAACAACAATATCAGCGAATTTCCCAATTTCAAGGCTTCCCGTTTCATTAGCAATGCGCAGTTGTTTTGCATTGCCCATTGTAGCCATATGGAACAGCTCGGCGGCTTTCATTTTGCGGCCCGACAGCATTTGAACTTTATAAGTTTCACCAAGTGTTTGCAGCATTGAGAAACTTGTGCCCCCGCCAACATCTGTGGCAAGGCCAAGCGAAACCGGGCGATTGTCTTTTTGAAGATGGTTCATTGACATCAGGCCGGAGCCTAAGAAATTATTTGATGTGGGGCAATGGACAACTGTTGAACCTGCTTCGTGCAATCGCTGCGCTTCACTTTCCGATAGATGCACACCATGCGCAAACAAGCTGCGGTTCGTCACTAATCCAAAGCGCTCATAAACAGCCGTGTAATCACGCTCATTTGGAAAAAGTGTCTTGATCCACGCGATCTCAGAAGCACTTTCCGAAATATGCGTTTGCATTAAAGCACCTTTGCAAAGCTGCAGAAGTTCGCCAGTAGATTTAAGTTGGGCTTCAGTTGATGTAATTGCAAATCGTGGTGAAACCGCATGACGTAGGCGACCATTTTCATGATAGGTGTCATGCAATGAGAGTGTGTCGATTGCGCCTTGCTCAACATTATCTTGAACACCAGGTATCGCATTGCGATCCATCAATGTTTTACCGGTGATCAAAGCCATGTTGTTTTTAAGTGCGGCTTTAAAAAGGGCTTCCGCACCCGCCTTATGCGACGAACAAAAGGCCAGCGCCGATGTTGTTCCATTTTTGAAAAGCCGAGAGAGAAAAATATCAGCAGCCTTGGCGGCGTGTGCCGCATCAGCATAAAGTGCTTCTTCAGGCCACGTGTAACGTGTCAGCCAATCAAGCAAATCCGTGGCGGCGGCGGCCAACATGCGGTATTGCGGGAAGTGGATATGCGCATCGATAAAGCCAGCCATCAACAATTCTTGGCCGTAGTCTTCACGCGGAGCCCGATCAAACGCCCGGGGCAAAAGTGGCAACGGCCCACGCCATAAAATCCTTTTATCATCGCCAATAACAATAGCACCCCGCTCGTCATGGGTGAGGTCTTGGGCGGTCTCACCGAAGGCAACAATTTGACCAAGGAGAATTTTAGTCATGGCGCAACCATGGCCTCAAGTCGGAAACTGATGATGCGGCAGACTTGCAAAATGGCGGTGTCGAATTCGAGGTCTTTGTTGTTTTTAACGCGCGCTTCAAAGGCGGCTAATATCTGGTGTTTTGTTGCACCCTTCACCGCGAAAATAAATGGAAAGCCATTTCGCAATTTATAAAGATCATTCAATCTCGTGAAAGTGGCCAACTCATCAGCACTCAACGTATCAAGGCCAGCACCTTTTTGTTCATTAGTCGAATCCGCTGTCAGCTTGGCCTTCGTTGCAAGATCAGGATGAGCGCGTAAAAGTGCCAGCTGCATATCTTGAGGCGCATCTGACACCGCATCAATAAAAGCGCTGCGCATATCGGGGAATGTTGCATAGGGCCGATCAAGCGTTGCATCTTCGGCTACCCAAGGCGAATGTTCGGCGATGTCGCCAAACTGTGCGACAAAAGCTTCGTCAGTCATTTGGTTGATGTCAGCAAGGGTGATCATTGCGCGGCAATCCATGCGCCAAGCTTGGCGCGCTCTTCAGGCAGCATCTGTGTTTTATTAGCCATGGGCATAGCATTGTTGCGCACGGCTTGCGCTTCAATCTGCTTAGCATATTTTTTCATATCATCAATGGATGAAAACATGATTCCCTTTGGTGCGGCCTTGATTTTATCATCGGTGGGGTTTGCGGCATGGCAAGAGCTGCAACGATTTTGCACGATTTCAAACGCTTCAGTATCGCTCACCTTTGGGCCATTGTAGCTAATGTTTTGCGGTTGCGTGAGCATGACGACACCTGCAAGGCAGAGGCCGATCACGGGTATTGTCCAAGCAATCTGACCCATCTCGTCGCCCACTTCATGACGCAACAGGAAATGACGCGATACGCCGCCGATGAGCACAATCAAGCTCACAATCGCCCAAGCTTGTGGATGACCCGTGATGATTGAATAGTGATTGCTCGTCATCATGAACAACACAGGCAATGTGAGATATGTATTATGCAATGAGCGTTGCTTGCCCATCGCGCCATATTTGGGGTCGGGCTTTTCGCCCTTCAGAAGTGTGGCTGTGATTTTGCGTTGATTGGGAATGATCACGGCAAACACATTGGCCGCCATCATGGTTCCGACAAATGCACCGATGTGGATAAAGGCGCCGCGACCTGAAAAGACATGTGAGAAAAAATAGGAAGCGGCGATGATCAATACATAAACAGAAACTGCGAGCCACCCTGTGTGCTTGCCAATGGGTGAGCGGCACAGCGCATCATAAATAAACCACCCGCCCACGAGCGAGGCGACAGAAATGCCCATAGCTTGCCACGTGGTGAGCGTCATTATCGACGGATCAATGAGATAAACATCGGCTGCGATATAATACTGGATAATCAACAACAGAAAACCCGTGATCCATGTGAGGTAAGCTTCCCATTTAAACCAAATCAAATGTGGTGGAAGCTCTGCTGGGGCTGAGAGATATTTACGAACGTGATAAAATCCACCACCGTGCACCTCCCACGCTTCGCCCGAAACGCCTTCAGGCATGGCGCTGGCTTTGCGCAGAGAAAGATCAAGGGCGACAAAATAAAATGACGTGCCGATCCATGCGATGCCTGCAACCAAGTGGCCCCAGCGCACAAGGATATTGAGCCATTCATTGAGGAAGGGATCCATTTATGATTTTCTTTTTAAATCGTCATTCCCGCGAAGGCGGGAATCCATCACAGACAAACCATCTAGCTTTGGAAGGATTCCCGCCTTCGCGGGAATGACGGTGAGGGAGGAATTGGGAATGACGGTGTTTATAGCTTCATCCTGCTCCAAAATCTGCAAAGCCACACCAGCAGCTATTGCCGCAGGGAGTTTGGATTTCAGCGATGAAACGCCGATGGGGCAGGTGAGGCGAGCGAGGTTACTTTCACTGTGCCCAGCTTCGCGCAATCTTTTGAGAAAGCGCGCGCGTTTGGTTTGGCTGCCAATCAGACCAACAAAAACGAATGCTGAATTGCGCAAGGCATGATCAATAATTTCAAAATCCAGCGTGTGGCTATGGCTCATCACCAACACGAATGCCTCGTCCTCCATGTCGTGTGGATTGCCCACGCGGCACGACACATTTTGGGGAACGACGGCTGGAAATGCATTTGGCCTCGCATCCCACCACGAAATGCGAAATGGCAAAGGCGCTAAAGCCATCACCAGAGCACGCCCCACATGCCCTGCACCCCAAAGGTGAATGTGGCGCAGATCGTCTTTGTGGTTCGACAAGTTGATGCGCAGAGTGGCCAGCGAGGTTTGGTCAAAACTTTCGATGAGCAAATCAACACGACCACCACAGCACTGGCCAAGATCTGGGCCAAGGCTTTTGCGAATGGTTTTATGAGTAGCAGGCTTGCCCAGTAAGGCTTGCGCCTCGGCCATGGCATGCCATTCCAATGTGCCACCGCCGATGGAGCCGTGAAATCCTTCTCGCGTGATCACCATCCATGCGCCTTCTTCGCGCGGGGTTGAACCTTGCGCCTTGGTGATTGTTACCAAGGCGCATGTGCCATGGGTTTCAACAGCAGCGACCATTTTGGCCCAATAGTTCATAGCGACTGAACCGCGCGCAAAATATTTTCAGGTGTTGCGGGCGCATTGAGTTTTGGCATAACGCCAGGCTTGATAGAAGACACCGCATCCATCACCGCGCACCACACAGAAATGGGCAAAATCAGAGGCGGTTCACCCACTGCCTTTGAGCGGTAGATCGTATCCATCACATTGCCTTTGGATTTATAAAGTGCAACGCGGAAATCTTCTGGCACATCAGACGCGCAGGGAATTTTGTAAGTTGATGGCGCGTGAGTTCGCAGAACACCTTTTGCATCGTAAACCAATTCTTCAGTTATGAGCCAACCCATGCCCTGCACAAAGCCGCCTTCAATTTGACCTATGTCAATTGCGGGGTTCAGCGACCGCCCAACATCATGCAAAATATCCACGCGGGTGACTTTCATTTCACCCGTCATGGTGTCGATCAAAACTTCTGAACACGAAGCACCATATGCAAAATAATAAAACGGCATGCCCTTGCCCGAAGCGCGGTCCCAATAAATTTCGGGTGTGAAATAAAACCCTGTTGAGGAGAGTGAAATTTTTGCTTCTTTGGTGGCTTTTGCAAGATCGGCAAAGCTAATGGATTTGCGCCCTGCTTTGACTTTGCCATTTGCAAAAATAATTTTGGATTTCGCCACTTTCCATATTTTTGCAGCGTGGGCGGCCATGCGGTCTTTGATGATCTTGGCGGCATTGGCTGCCGCCATGCCATTGAGATCAGTGCCGGATGATGCCGCAGTGGGCGATGTGTTGGGCACCTTGCCCGTGGTGGTTGCGGTGATGGCCACATGCTCAAGCGCAATACCAAAAACCTCGGCAACCACTTGTGCAACTTTTACATAAAGCCCTTGGCCCATTTCTGTGCCACCGTGATTGAGTTGCACCGAGCCATCAGCATAAACATGCACCAGTGCACCAGCTTGGTTCATCTGCGTGAAAGTGAACGAAATCCCAAACTTCACTGGTGTAAGAGCCAGTCCCTTTTTGAGAATTTTGCTAGTCTTGTTGAAGGCCGCAATTTCTTTACGGCGCTTGGCGTAAGACGAAGTTTTTTCGAGTTGGGCGATAATATCAGCCGTGATGTTATCGTTCAGCTTTTGGCCGTAAGGTGTTACATCACGCCCACGCGAATACAGATTGCGTTTACGCACGTCCAGCGCGTCCATCCCCGTTTGAATGGCAATGGCTTGCATCATTTGTTCAGCAAATAAAATCCCTTGCGGTCCGCCAAAGCCCCTGAAAGCCGTGTTTGAAACCGTATTGGTTTTCAGCCGGCGCGTGGCAATATTATAGGCCGGATAAAAATATGCGTTGTCGGCATGAAACATCGCACGGTCACAAATGGCATTGCTGAGATCAGCAGAATATCCGCACCGTGCCATCATGTTCACATCAACTGCGGTGATGCGCGCTGTCTTATCGAAGGACGCAGCGTACTCCACTTCAAAATCATGGCGCTTACCCGTCATGATCATATCATCATCGCGGTCCAGGCGGCATTTGGCGGGACGGCCCGTTTTATGCGCGGCCAATGCGGCAAGACAAGCCCATTGTGTAGCTTGAGATTCTTTGCCGCCAAAGCCACCACCCATGCGGCGGCACTCAGCTGTTATTTTTGCATCGTCCACACCTAACATGGCAGCAACCGAATGTTGAATTTCAGTGGGGTGTTGGGTTGAGGTATGAACGAGCATCGTGCCTTGCTCGCCCGGAATCGCAAAAGCAATTTGGCCTTCAAGATAGAAATGCTCTTGGCCACCGATTTCAAATGAACCCGATATTTTATGCGCCGAGGATTTGATGAGTTTGGCCACAGCGCCTTTTTTAAAAGCATAAGGTGCAAGTAAATCGGGCTTTGCTTCTTTCAAAGCGTCTTGAACAGAGACGGCTGGAACTTGCTGAGCGATTTCGATTTTTGCGAGTGTTGCAGCGCGTCGTGCTTGATCTCGCGTTTCAGCAACGACTGCAAAAATCACTTGGCCATGAAATTGAATTTCGCCCATTGCGAAAATTGGATCATCACCTGCAGCAGGGCTGCAATCGTTTTTGTGTGGAATATCTTTGGCAGTGAACACAGAGATGACGCCAGCAGAAGCAAGAACCGCACTTAAATCCAATGAAACAATTTTACCGCGTGCACCTTGTTTTGCAAAGCCGGGGGCCACATGGACAGTGCCTTCGGGTTCGCGCATATCGTCAATGTAAACGGCGTTGCCTTGCACATGCAGTTCAGCAC
>JAYVPZ010000095.1:0-2530 GCA_043757105.1 Aestuariivirga sp.
GAAGACGATAAAACCGCCGTGGCCCGCGCCCGCAAGATTGAACGCTTCATGAGCCAGCCTTTCTTTGTGGCCGAAGTGTTCACCGGTTCACCCGGCAAGTTGGTTCCATTGGCTGATACCATCAAGGGCTTTAAAGGCCTGTGTGATGGTGCTTATGATCATTTGCCAGAGGCTGCTTTCTATATGGTTGGCACGATTGAAGAAGCTGTTGAGAAGGCCAAGAAGATGGCCGCCGAGGCAGCTTAAGTTTATTCTATCAACCCGTCATTCCCGCGAAGGCGGGAACCCAACTTACTAACGACGGGTTTTTAGAAGTTGGGTCCCCGCCTCCGCGGGGATGACGATATAAAAGAGTGATGAACATGGCATTACATTTTGAATTGGTTTCCCCTGCAAAATTGCTGTTCAGCGGTGACGTTGCATCGGTAACGCTGCCCGGCACTGAAGGCGAAATGACTATCTTGCCGATGCACGCGCCCGTGTTGGCCACTTTGCGTCCCGGCATTGTGACGGTAGTGAAGGACGGCGGCGCAACGGATAAAATGTTCGTGCGCGGCGGCTTTGCCGAAGTGAACGCCAAGGGCTTAACTGTGTTGGCCGAAACCGCGATCGCTATGCGCGAGGTGGATGCAGGTGCCATGAGCGCCCAAATCAAATCTGCCGAAGATGATGTGGCAGCCGCCAAGGATGATGAAGGCAAACGCCGCGCCAATGAGAATTTGGATCATTTGAAGGGCTTGCAGGCTGGGCTGTGATGTCTTTGACGCTGAATTGAATTATCGAGCCCGCGATCATCTCGCGGGCTTTTTTGTTGGGTGTCCTCGCCCGCTTCAGCTGGAGAGGAAAGGGGCCCTTCGAACGTAGTGAGATGGGATAGGTGAGGGTGGTTGATTTGGGTGTAGAAGAGCCCTCATCTTTCCCATCCGCCTCCGCTAAAGCTTCGGCGAGATTGGCCCCTTTCTTCCCCCGCTCTGCGGTGGAAGACGTTTAGTAAAAAGCCCGCAAATTTCTTTGCGGGCTTGATGTTTTTACGAACCTGTTCTCGCCGTGCGTTGTCCGCCACCTTCTGGGCGTTTGGCCCAGTTGGGTTTGCTGCCGGTGCGTTTTGGCGCGCTTGAGCCTGGTGGCCTTGCGCTGCCGAATTTGCGTTCGGCGTTGGAGCGGCCGCCTTCGCTGCGGGCTTCACCTGCAACGGGGCTCCATTCTTTTTTCTTGGCAAAGCCTGCTTGGCCACGGTGGTTTTTGCCGCCTTGGGGCTTTGTTGAACGACCGTTCGGGCGAGTTGCTCCGGTGATTTCAGTTGGCACTGAAGCTTTGCCAAGCGCATGAACCATCACAGGCACAGGCTTGCGGATCACCTTTTCAATATCACGCAGCAATGAACGCTCGTCGCCTGCACAAAACGCGATGGCAATACCTTCAGCGCCAGCACGCGCGGTGCGGCCGATGCGGTGGACGTAGGATTCAGGAACATGTGGCAGATCATAGTTGATGACGTGAGACACGCCGTCCACGTCAATGCCGCGGGCTGCAATATCCGTTGCCACCAGCACCATGATCTTGCCGTTCTTGAATCCGGCAAGCGCTTTTTCGCGGTTCACTTGTGATTTGTTGCCGTGAATGGCCGATGCTGTGTAATTGGCTTGGGCCAAACCTTTGACCACTTTATCAGCGCCGTGCTTGGTGCGTGTGAACACCAATGTGCGGGTCATGTTATTGTCTTTGAGCAACTCATTAAGAAGGGCAAGTTTTGCGCCTTGATCAACATGGATGACGCTTTGGTTCACGCGCTCTGCTGTGGTGGCCACGGGGGCCACTTCAACGCGCACGGGATCTGTCAACAAGCCAGCGGCAAGGTTTGAAATTTCCTTGGGCATAGTGGCTGAGAAGAACAGGTTTTGGCGTTGCTTTGGAAGCAGTGCAGTGAGTTTGCGGATGGCGTGGATGAAGCCCAGATCAAGCATTTGATCGACTTCATCTAAAACGAAAATTTCAACCTTCGATAAAGTGACGGCGCGACGATCAAGCAAATCAACCAAGCGGCCCGGTGTGGCCACGAGGATATCAACACCGCCGCGCAGAATTTCCATCTGCTTGCCCAGGGATGTGCCGCCGAATCCGCAAGCGCGTGAGAGCTTCATATATTTGCCGTAGGTCTTGAAGCTTTCGGTGATTTGGGCTGCAAGTTCGCGGGTGGGGGACAGGATCAAAGCGCGGCAGGTGCCTTTGGCTGGACGGTCAGCATGTTTTGCTAAGCGTTCGAGGATTGGCAGCGCGAAGGCCGCGGTCTTACCTGTACCAGTTTGCGCGATGCCGAGCAAATCTTTGCCTTCAAGAAGGGAGGGAATGGCGCGGGCTTGAATGGGGGTTGGCTTGTCATAGCCTTCTGCGGCGAGTGCCTTGAGCAGTGGTTCAGATAAGCGGAGGTCGGAAAATGATGTCAAAATAATAGTCTCGTTCGGAACAATTGGGGAAGCGCCAAGCTTCGTCCGAGTGAGTGCGCATGAAGGATTCATGACGAGCTCAGCCA
>JAYVPZ010000096.1:0-2530 GCA_043757105.1 Aestuariivirga sp.
AGCCATTGCTGACGCGCGCGATCAGTGCAAGGCACATGGCGCGGTGCTTGTGATCAATGATTATTGGCAGATGGCAATTGACCTTGGTTGCGATTGGACCCACTTAGGCCAAGAAGATTTGGATGCCGCTGACATTGCGGCTATTCGCAGAGCGGGCATTAAAATTGGCGTGAGCACGCATGACCATGCCGAACTTGACCGCGCTTTAGGATTAAACCCTGACTACATTGCATTTGGCCCAATTTATCCGACTATCCTTAAAAAAATGAAATGGCATGAACAGGGGCTTGACCGCCTTGCTGAATGGCGAAGACTGGTTGGCGATATTCCACTCGTGGGTATTGGCGGCATGAGCGTGGCGCGGGCACCGGAGGTTTTCAAAGCAGGCGCCGATATTGTTTCGGTCGTCACCGATATCACACTGAATGCGGCGCCGGAAGCGAGGCTTCGCGAATGGGTTGCAGTGACGCGGTCGCCCTAACTTTATCTGTGTACTGACAAATTTTAATAATGGAGAACCCGATGAAAAAAATTCTGTTTGCATTACTTCTGATGTTACCCATACCGGCGATGGCCAATGACAAAATAACTGTGATTCTTGATTGGTTTGTGAATCCTGATCACGCGCCCATTATCATCGCCAAGGAAAAAGGATTTTTCGCTGCACAAGGGCTTGACGTAAACATCGTGGCCCCGGCAGATCCCTCCGATCCCCCGAAAATGGTGGCGGCGGGAAAGGCCGACATTGCCGTTTCCTATCAGCCGCAGCTTCACATGCTGGTTGATGAAGGCCTGCCCCTCGTGCGTTTTGGCACATTGGTGACAGCACCTCTCAATTGTCTTTTGGTGCGCGATGACGGTTCGGTCAAAACGCTGGCCGATCTGAAGGGACGGAAAATTGGGTTTTCTTTGCCGGGATTCGAACAATCCCTCCTTTCAACCATGCTTGAACATGATGGTTTAAAGCTTTCGGATGTTGAACTTGTGAATGTAAATTTTTCAATTTCACCCTCGCTTATGTCAAAGCAAGTCGATGCCGTCATTGGAGCCTTTCGCAATTTTGAACTGACTCAAATGGAGCTGAACGGCGTTAAGGGTCATTGTTTCAACCCTGAAGAATCTGGCGTTCCAGCCTATGACGAATTGGTTTATGTGGCCAACCGCGATCATCTAGATAAAAAGCTTTTGCGCCGATTTCTTGCCGCAACCGAAGAGGCCGCAAATTTCATCGTCAATCACCAGGATGAAAGTTGGCAAATCTTTTCGGGCACCGCGAAGGAATTGCAGGACGAGCTGAACAAGCGTGCTTGGGTTGACACAGTGCCGCGCTTATCGCTGCAACCAGCCGCGCTTGATTCAGGGCGCTATGCAAGGTTTCAGGCCTATCTTTCTAAATCAGGCCTCATTCAACACAATCATCCTTTGAGTGATATCGCCATTGATCTGGGACCAGAGTGAAAGCACCTTCCATCCGGCTTGAAGGGTGCGCCAAGATCGGCGGGGTTGACATTTTTGGCCCGTTGAAATTTGACGCGCCCGCTGGCGAATGGACGTGTTTGCTCGGCTCTTCGGGCGTTGGCAAATCAACTCTGTTGCGGCTACTGGCCGGGCTTAACACGGGCATCACCTTTGACGGAAAAATTACTGTCAGCGATGGCAAAACTCTCCCGCCGCGCACCACCCTGATGTTACAGACTGACATGTTGCTGCCGTGGCTCAGTGTTTTGCAGAATGTGATGTGGGGCGGGAGGTTGCGCGGTGAGAAATCAGATGTTACCCGCGCCACTGCTTTGCTTGAGAGTGTAGGGCTTCAAGGGTTTGCGGGTCGCTTGCCGCACACGCTTTCTGGCGGCCAACGCCAACGCGTAGCGCTGGCGAGGACGCTTATGGAAGATAGACCCGTTATGTTGCTGGACGAACCTTTTTCTGCATTAGATGCAAAAAATCGCGCTGTTATGCAGGAATTGGCCGCGCGCCTTTTTAGTGGACGAACCGTGGTGCTGGTGACGCACGATCCTTATGAAGCAGCCCGCCTTGGTGCGCGCGTATTAGTTATGAGCCAGTGCGCTTTAGTCGATATGCCGCCGCCTGCGATGCTCGCTATTCGCCCATTTGATGCCCCGGAAGTTTTGAAATTCGCTGGTCAATTGCTAGAAGTGCTGCACCGGGAAGTGGACGCCAACTGTTGAAGAAATTAAGAACTATGTGCGTGGTTGGAGTGGTCATCTTGGTGCTTTGGCAGGCTCTCGTTACGACCCTTAGTCTTCCAATTTATATTTTTCCAGGGCCCCTGCCGGTGGCTGCGGCGCTTTGGAACAATCAAGCTCTGATTGCCGATCATGCGCTGGTGACGCTGCTCGAAATTCTTGCTGGTATGATTTTGGGTGTGGGGATTGGAATGACCACAGCGATTATAATGGCTTGGTCGCCACCGGTTCGCGCGGTCTTCCAGCCCTTGCTGATTTTCAGTCAGGCAATCCCTATTTTTGCGCTGGCCCCAATTCTCACATTGTGGTTCGGCTATGGTTTC
>JAYVPZ010000097.1:0-9822 GCA_043757105.1 Aestuariivirga sp.
CGCAATCCCCACGTCACACCGCCATCCCCACTTCACACCGTCATCCCGTGCAAGGGCCTTCGCCTCTCGCGGTCCTTCTGCGTAATCCCAACTCTAACCCGTCATCCCGTGCAAGGGCCTTCGCCTTTCGCGGCGCTTCCGCGAAAGGTCTGCCCGCGACACGGGAGCCAGCTTTGGTTCCGCATATGCTGTGACCAAATCTGGTTTCCAGATAAAGCGCTAACATTTTGCTCCGCAAAACACGCACTTTTCTGGAATGACGACTCTAGGACTATTTGTTTAATTTCTTTTATTGGGTGCTTCTACAACCTAAATAGTCCACATCCATTGTGGAAAACTCAGGAGTTGTAAAATAGGGGAACGAATCCCATTTCCCGGGTCTATTATGAAGTCTCAAACATAGTAGGAGTTTTCCATGGATATCACTGCAATTTTTACTGCTTTAACTGGAATCAAAACAGCAACAGAAATCGTAAAAAGTATCGCTGAAACTAAATCAATCTCGGAGGTTCAATCAAAGGCGATTGAGCTGCAATCAGTTATTTTATCTGCGCAAGGAAGCGCCCTTAATGCTCAATCAGAGCAATACGCATTAGTCCAAAAAATCAATGAACTCGAAAACAAAATCGCCCTTTTTAATTCATGGGAAAAAGAGAAAAGTCGTTACGAACTCATAGACTATGGCCAAGGAACTTTCGCTTATTCCGTGAAAGAGTCCGTAAGGGGTAGTGAGCCACCTCACAAAATTTGTACGACCTGTTATCAAAATGGTAAGAAATCACTACTCCAATTTAGAAACAAGATTGAAGGGCGCGAATTCTACTTTTGTTACCAGTGCAATTCAGAACATAGACTCGGAACCTATGTTCCACAAATGCCGATAGTTATTCGTAGCGCAAGAAATCGGATGGAGATCTAAACTAATCAATCAGTTTCATAGTTCTGCACCAATCCCAACGTCGTCTTCAGTCAGCTTGCAAGACTTGTTGGGGTGGCGGATTTATGGACTGTGACGACGGATAGTAGGTCCACCGTACGGTGTCAAGCGTTATTTTCTTATTTTTTAGTTTTATTCCTTAACTTGGCTAATCCCTGTTGTAATTCAGTGCTTTGCGCCGCGCCAATTCCGGCCAAAGCCTCCAATGCGCGGCCCTCGTCCTCGCCATCGGCGGCGTTGATCATCATTTTGGCGGCGGTTGTGGCAAAGCCGCTTCGGGCGATTATTTGCGCAGCCATTTCATTTGCCACTGCCACGCTGCCGCCTTTTGGCGCAAGGCGGTCAATCACGCCGGATGCCAAAGCCTGATCCGCCGTCAACATTTCACCAAGCACCGACATGCGCCGCACGATTTGGCTGCCGAAGCGTTTCACGCAGCGTTGCGTTCCCGACCAGCCGGGAATGATGCCGATGCCCGTTTCGGGAAGGCCAATTTTGATGTGCTCCTCGCCCACGCGAAAATCTGCACACGCCGCCAATTCCAAACCGCCGCCAAGCGTGTGCCCATTCAATGCCGCAATCAAAGGCTGGCGCAAACGGGTGAGCGCATCAAAAGCCCGGTGCCCCACGCGCACCCATTGCAGACCAAAATCTTGCGGGTCGACTTTCGACCATTCATTCACATCACCTCCCGCGCAAAAGGCCCGGTCGCCCGCACTGGTGATGATCGCAACGCGAACAACATTATTCGCATCAATCAAATGGGCCGCATGTTCCAACGCCAAGATCATTTCAAAAGTTAGCGCGTTTAATTTATCAGGCCGTGAAATTGTGATCGTCGCAATTGCTCCGTCCACGGATAAATTTATAAATTCGCTTCCTGTATCAATCATGAAGTTTCAATCCTGCTATCGCCGCATCGAAAAGCTTGGCGTCCATAAATTTCAATTTCGGCGAAACAATCAACGGAAATTCGGATTGATCGAGAATGTTGGATTGCAATTCAACACCAGGAGCAATCTCCGTCACCACAACCCCCTCGCGGGTCAATTTCAAAACAGCCCGTTCTGTCACATAGATAACATCTTGATTTTGAACCACACCTCTGCGGCCCGAGAAGGTGATCTGCTCGCAAGCCTTTACCAGCTTCTTAATTTTGCCTTCTTGATTAATGCGCAGCTTACCATCCACCACATCCATCTTTGCGCCAGCATTATAGAAACCGGAGAACACAATTTTCTTGGCCCGCGCTGTAATATCCACAAAACCGCCCGCCCCTGCTGTCACATGCGGTCTTGCAACCAGCCTATGCACATTCACGCAACCATCTTCACTGATTTGCAAAAATGAAAGTAGCGAGCAATCAAATCCACCCGCTTGAAAATAGGTGAACAGGTAAGGACTGGGCACGATGGCCTCGGCATTTGAGGAACAACCAAATTGAAATTCTAAAAGCGGAATGCCACCAACAGCACCCTGCTCGATCATCCACGTGACCTCGCCATGATGCCCCTCTTCCAACAAAATGCGCGGCACATTAGCGGAAACACCAAAGCCAAGATTCACCGCCCAGCCCTTCTTGAGTTCTTGAGAAACCCGCCGTGCGATTACCTTGCCTGTGCCAAATTCCATCAAGGGAAATTCGGATAAGTCTTTGCGCACTTCGCCGCTAATTGCCGGATCATAAGGCGTTTGCGTGGTTTGCCATTGGTCAGGCGCTTCAACGATATAGTCAATCAGAATGCCTGGAATGCGCACATCATGGGTTTTGATGGTTTCATTTTCGGCGATGCGTTTAACCTGCGCAATCACGATACCACCATTGTTATGCGCGGCCAAAGCCACTTCCATGCCACCCAAATATGCGCCTTCTTGTTCAAAGCTCAAATTGCCGCGCTTGTCAGACGTGCTTGCGCGGATGATCCCAACATGGGGAATAATGGTGGGAAAGAATAACAATTCCTCGCCTTCAAAATTGATCTTCTTCACAATCGGTGCGGCCGCCGCAAGCGCATTCATCGCACAGCCCTGCTGATCAGGGTCAACAAATGTATCGAGACCCACCTTGGTCAAAACACCGGGGCGCTTAGCCGCTGCTTCACGCAAAAGATCAAACACGATGCCCGATGGAACATTGTAAGCGGGAATTTGATTGCCCGTAATCTTATTCCAAATCTTTGGTGGTTCCGCCGAAGATGGCCCTGATGGATAAGACCCCGCGATGGTTCGCACCACTTGATCGCCCTCCATCAAATGCTCAATTCCTTTCACACCATAAAAATCACCAGCGGCAATCGGATGGATCATAGTTAACCCGCGAGGATGTTGTTCTTTGGCATAGCGCTCACCTAAAGCTTTCAACACAGCATCAGGACAGCACAATCCGGAAGACGAATTAACAGCAACAATCGCATCATCAGCGATATGCAAAACGGCTTCAGCGGCGGACACGATTTTAGGCATCAACGATTTCCACGAATAAGATCGGCTGCTTTTTCAGCCATGGCGATTGTTGGGGCATTGGTGTTGGATGAAACCACGCGCGGCATTGTTGAACTGTCGCAAATGCGAAGCCGGTCAATGCCATGTACACGCATGGCAAGATCGACCACCGCCATATCATCAACACCCATTTTGCACGTGCCAACAGGATGATAAGAAGAACGCGCACTGGCCCTGCTCATTTCGATATAATCTTGCTTGGTCTTGCAAGCACTGCCCGGAAAATGTTCGGCGCTCACAAATTTCTGCATCGCACGAGAATGTCCAACCTCTTGGGTAATCTTGATGGCTTCGATGTGGCGTTCCAAATCATATGGCTCAGCAAATGAATTGGGATCGACGACTGGCATGTCCACTGGATTGTTAGAACGCAGCGTTACTGAACCGCGAGACTTTGGCCTTGTATAATATGAATTGCAGGTTGCCCCATTGCCCCCCGGTACAGTGCCCACACCTTCTTCAACACCAGCACCGGCCAGAAAATGAAACTGCAAATCAGGTGTTTTGTCGTCGCGGTTGCCCCACCAAAATGCTCCCGCTTCTACAATGTTCGAAGCTACTGGCCCAGATTTGAACATTAAATATTGGAGCCCAGCTGCAATTTTCCATTGCAGTTTTTTATATTTGTCATAAGAATGTGGGCCATTCAAAGACCAAGTTACATCTGTTGAAACATGATCATGAAGATTTTGGCCGACACCTTTGAGATCATGCTGAACACCAACACCAACGGCGCGCAAATGTGCGGCTGGGCCAATTCCAGATAACATCATAAGTTTGGGTGAGCCAATTGCACCCGCAGTCAAAATAACTTCGCTTGACGCGGTCAAAATCTTTTTAGTGCCACCCTCAATAATCTCGACACCCGTCGCCTTGCCATTTTCAGTCACAATGCGGGAAACGAATATACCCGTGCGCAATTCCAAGTTTGGTCGCTTGAGCGCAGGGCGCAAATATCCAACGGCAGCACTACAGCGTTTTCCGCCGCGCGTTGTGGTTTGATAAAATCCGGTGCCTTCTTGTTTGCCCGAATTAAAATCTGGATTGAACGGCATACCGATATCCATGCAACCCTGAACATAAGCGGCGGACACACGATTGGGCACATTGTCGGAAACACCAAGCGGCCCGTCGATGCCGTGATTTGGACCTCCCAGTTTTGTGTTGCCTTCGGATTTTATAAAGTACGGCTGAAGGTCTTTGGCACTCCAGCCTTTGCATCCCATTTCATTTGCCCAACCATCATAGTCTTCAGGGCAACCACGCGTATAGACTTCAGCATTGATTGAGCTGCCGCCGCCAAGTACGCGCGCCTGCGGATAAACCATTTGGCGATTGTTGGCGTGGCGCATGGGTGCTGTCTTCAAGCCCCACGTCAGCGGCCCGCTAGTCATTTTAAAAAAACCAACTGGCATGTGGATATATGGATCGGTGTCCTTGGGGCCAGCTTCCAGCAAAAGCACCTTCGCATCAGGCATTTCGGAAAGCCTAGCCGCCATCACGCAACCCGCCGAACCGCCACCTATGATAATATAGTCATACATACTCTTGCCTTCAAAACCTTCTTGGATTAATCATAAATAACTATTTAGTTATTTCAATAGGCAAATTGTGACTTTCAGTAAACAGTTAAGAGACCCGGAGGAAACCAAGCGGCGCATCATGGCAGCAGCGAAGGTGGAATTTGCTAAATCTGGCTTGGGTGGTGCACGCGTGGATGTAATTGCAGCGCGTGCAAAATCAAACAAGCGCATGATGTATCATTATTTTGGCAACAAAGAAGCTTTGTTCAAGTTGGTTATTGAGAACGCTTATGCGGATTTTCGAGAGGCGGAAAAGGCGTTGGAGCTTGACCATGAAGAACCGATCACGGCTTTGCGCAAGCTTGTAAATTTCAATTGGAATTATTTTCTAGAAAACCCAGAATTCATCACATTGGTTAATTCTGAAAACCTTCATAAAGCAAAGCACATCAAAAGTTCAAAGCGCATACTAGAGATGAGCCGTAACTTCGTAGGGCGCATGCAAGCACTGCTTGATCGCGGGGCGATTGCCGGCTTGTTTCATAAAAACCTGGATGCCGTGCAAATGCAAATATCAGTTGCGGCCATTGCCTATCACTATCTGACCAATCGCTACACAGGCTCAATTGTTTTTGAACGCGACTTGATGTCAGCCAAAGCTTTGAAAGATCGGTTGGCCTTTAATATTCAAACAGTGCTGCGCATCGTGTGCACACCTGAAACTCTTCGTAGATTGGAAACTGAATGATGAGCGGGAATGCTCTCGTAACAGGTGCGGCGCGCGGCATTGGCAAGGCCATTGCTCTGATGCTGGCGCAAGATGGTTTTGATGTTGCAGTTAATGATGTTGTGGCCTCCGCTGAAGTTGATGCTGTTGTTTCGGAGATCAAGTCTCTGGGGAGAAAATCAATCGCGGTAATCGGGGATATTTCAAATTTGGAAACTCATATCGCAATGCTTGACGAAGCAGAGAAGATCGGGCCGTTATCAACTTTGGTGAACAACGCGGGGGTTTCCGTTCTCAATCGAGGTGACTTGTTGGACGTTTCTTTGGCAAGTTACAATCGCTGTATGGACATCAATACGCGAGGCACATTTTTTCTAACACAAGCATTTGCGAAACGCTTACTGGCGCAAATTCAAAAAACCAAACACCGCTCCATCATCAATATTTCTTCTTGCAATGCCACTGCTGTTTCCATTGCGCGAGGAGAATATTGCGTTTCAAAAGCGGCGGTTTCGATGACCTCAAAACTTTTTGCCGCGCGACTTTCAGATGAAGGCATTGGTGTTTATGAAATTCAGCCGGGCTTTATCGAGACCGATATGACCGCACCGGCAAAGGCCAAATATGATAAATTGATCGATGAGGGTTTGACCGTGATCAAACGTTTTGGCCAGCCCGCCGACGTGGCTCGTGTTGCATCCACTATGGCGCAAGGCCTGTTGCCCTACACAGTGGGCCAAGCCATTCAGGTGGATGGTGGATTATTGACGGTGAGATATTAAAATGAAAATTTCCTTGCCATCTGCAAATCGAAAATCCGCTCCGTATACGTTAGTAGGCGAACCACTTGTCGCGCGCAAACCGACGATGCCGTTCAACCGTTTTGCCTTTGCTGCGGCACATGTGGTGGCGGATCCAATGAATGGCGGTATTGATTGGAAAGGCACGATTGCTTACCGCCGCTATCTTTTAAATTTGGGCTTTGGCATTGCCGAGGCGATGGACACCTCGCAGCGCGGCATGGGCTTAGACTGGCCAGATGCTTTGGAATTGATCCGCCGTTCAACTGATGATGCAGGAACCGAAAAATCCAAACTGATTTATTCTGGCTGCGGAACTGATCATTTGAATCTTTCGGATGTTCATTCGCTTGATGACGTGATCCGCGCCTATTTGATGCAGCTTCATGCTATTCAAAAACTTGGCGGACGGATTATTCTGATGGCCAGCAGGGCTTTGGTGCGTGCTGCAAAAACACCGGAAGATTATATTAAAGTTTATTCTGCAGTTCTGCGCGAGGCGGATCATCCTGTGGTGCTGCATTGGTTGGGGCCAATGTTTGATCCTGCGCTCAAAGGTTATTGGGCCACAATTGGTTTTTCACCCGCAATGGAAACCTGCCTTGCAATGATCGATCAGAATATTGCGAAGATTGATGGGATAAAAATTTCATTGCTTGATGCCGAGAAAGAAATTGAAATGAGACGACGATTACCAGCGTCCATCAAAATGTATACAGGCGATGACTTCAATTATGCCGAGCTGATCGCAGGCGACACCCATGGATATTCACATGCTCTGCTTGGAATTTTCGATGCGATAGCGCCTGCTGCGGCAATTGCACTAAGCGCACTGGCGAAAAACGATCTCGAAAAATTTCATTCAGTTCTTGCTCCGACGGTTCCTTTGTCCCGTTTGATCTTCAGTGCACCGACACAATTTTATAAGACGGGCATCGTGTTCTTGGCTTGGCTCAATGGCAATCAAGATCATTTTATCATGATAAATGGGGCACAATCGGCTCGCTCACTTTCGCATTTTGTTGAAATTTTTAAACTTGCTGATGCCGCTGGCCTTTTGCGCAAACCTGATTTGGCTGTCCGACGCATGAAACAACTTCTTGCGGTCTATGGTGCGTGATGCGGGTACTTCGCCCACATGACTGTGCAAACAATACTGCTACACTGGGCTTTCAGGCACCGATTGGTGAAGTGATCGATGCAATTGCTAGACATGGATTTGCGGGCATTGCGCCATGGCGGCGCGAGATGGAAGGACAAAATCTCAAAATTGTGACAAAACAAATTCGCGATTCTGGTTTGCAAGTCACAGGGTATTGCCGCAGCACATATATCCCGGCCAACACACACGCTGAATTTGAAGCTAATATTGCCGACAACAAACGAGCGCTGAATGATGCCGCTGAACTTGGTGCGCAATCATTTGTGATGGTGGTCGGTACGTTGCGTGATCTTGTCTCAGCACGCGCGCAAGTGAGCGAAGGTGTGGGAAAGTTGTTGGAGCATGCCCGAACTTTAAACGTTAAGTTAGCGCTTGAACCTTTGCACCCGGTTTACGCGGCGGATCGGAGCTGCATCACGCTTGCCGAAGAAGCGTTGGACATATGTGATATCATTGAAGGCCAAGTTGATGAGCCAAAACTTGGAATTTTTGTTGATTCCTATCATCTTTGGTGGAGTGCCAATCTGGGGCGCGATATTGAACGCGCTGGGAAAGCCAAACGCATATTCGGTTTTCATGTTTCGGATTGGATGAACCCTACAACTGACATTTTAAATGATCGCGGCATGATGGGCGATGGCGTGATTGATTTGAAATCGATCCGATCAATGGTTGAAGCAGCTGGCTATAAAGGCTTGGTTGAGACTGAAATTTTCTCCACCAATAATTGGTGGAAAAAGCCGATGAATGAGACTTTGAAGATCATTGCGGAGCGGATTAAAACTTCAGTGTGAAGCTTTGATCATGTCGACGGCTTTTTCAGCGATCATGATGGTGGCGGCATTGGTGTTTCCAGTCACGACAGTCGGCATGATTGAAGCATCGCAAATGCGCAAACCTTCCAAACCTCGCAATTTTAAATCGGGAGCTACAACTGACATTTTGTCATGACCCATTTTGCACGTGCCTGCGGGGTGATGATCTGTCTTGGCGTTAGAGCATGCATAATTGAAAAGTTCTTCGTCTGTATTCAAATTCGCGCCCGGTAGATGTTCGGATTTGATGAATTTCTTTAAGGCACTTTGGTTCATGATTTCGCGTGCTAATCGCAATCCTTTGATAGACATTTCTTTGTCATAGGGGTCGGCCCAATAATTTGGATCAATCAATGGCGCAGCCATTGGATCGTCAGATGCAAGGCGCACTGTGCCGCGCGAACGCGGGCGCATGTAGGCTGAGTTTAATGTAGCGCCCGCATTTTTCATTTTGGCAACGCCTGCCTCAATGCCAGAGCCTAAGCCGAAATGGAATTGAATATCGGCTGAACGCGCATTTTCATCCGCGTACCAAAATCCGCCTTGACTGAAGAGGCTGGATGCGATGGGGCCAGTCTTTGTTAGTATATACTGAAGGCCAGCAAGTGCTGCCCAATGGGGCTTGCCGTATTTGTCGTAGGTGTGATCGCCTGTGCATTCGCTGATGACGAAAAGATCAAGATGATCTTGGAAATTTGAACCTACGCCGGGCAGATTATGCAGTGTTCTAATGCCGACTGACTGCAGATGATCGGCGGGGCCGATACCAGATTGCATGAGGAGTTTGGGCGAACCAATTGCGCCGGATGTCAATATTACTTCACGTTCTGCCCTGAAAATTTGACCATCCATCAATTCAACACCAATAGTGCGATGGTTTTCAATCATCAACCTACGAACGATTGCATTTTGTTCCACGTGTAGATTTTTTCGACTACGTGCTGGATTGAGATAACCAATGACGGTGGACGAACGACGAGCATTTTTTTGGGTGAGTTGGTAATAACCGATGCCATCCTGCGATGCGCCGTTGAAATCATAATTGCGTGGAATGCCGAGTTCACCTGCTGCTGCAAAGAAAGCTTCGCAGATGGGTAACGAAGAGCGCGGATCAGAAACGCCTAAGGGGCCACCCTTGCTATGATAGTGATCAGCATCGCGCTCAAAATCCTCAGAGCGTTTGAAATAGGGCAGCACATCTTCATAGCTCCAACCCTCACACCCAAGTTGACGCCATTCGTTGAAGTCCAATGCGTTGCCGCGATTATAAAGCTGGGCATTGATGGATGATCCACCGCCGATCACTTTGGCTTGCGTAAAGCGCAGTAAACGGTTTTGCAGATGTCTCTGGGGAAC
>JAYVPZ010000098.1:0-9763 GCA_043757105.1 Aestuariivirga sp.
GCTTCGGAGATCGAGCAAAAAATCACGCCCGCTTTGGCCAGTTCGGCCTTGAACGTGGTGACCACGGACACAGAGTCAAACACCGCATCAATCGCCACCCGGCCTGTGATCACTTCATTGCCATCATCATCCAGCATCGACTTCTCGCCCTGCTTTCTAACACCGGCCAGAATTTCTTGTTCCTTCAGCGGAATACCAAGCTTGGCATAGGTTTCCAAAAGCTTGGGATCGATCTCGTCCAAGCTTTTTGGCGCAGCCATCGATTTGGGCGCGGCGTAATAATACAAATCCTGAAAATCAATTTTGGGATAATGCACGTGTGCCCAAGTCGGTTCTTCCATGTGCAACCAAGCACGATAAGCCTCTAACCGCCAATCCAGCATCCATTGAGGCTCGCCCTTTTTGTCGGAGATGAAGCGCACGATGTTTTCGTTCAAACCTTTTGGCGCATAGTCAGACTCGATATCGGTTTCGAAGCCGTATTTATATTTATCGACTTCAATCGTTTTAACGAGATCAATGGTATCTTGGTCGGCCATATTGCTTAAGCTGCTTTCGATTGATGACGCTTTGAAATTTTGCGCCATGCGGAAATGAAATGGTTGATGTTCGCGTCTGTCGTATTCCAACCTAAGCTAATACGGATGGCAGACTTTGATAGTTCAGGCGAAATGCCCATTGCGTTGAGCACATGTGACGCAGCCACTTTGCCAGATGAACAGGCCGAACCGGATGATACGGCTATGCCTTCGAGATCAAAATACATCAGCAAGGTTTCGGCATTCATCCCGCGCATCGCGAAGTTTGTCGTGTTGCAAAGCCGTTCAACGCCGTCGCTGAAAATTGTTTCGCCCCGAAGTGCGGCTTCAAGCTTGTCGTTTAGATCATAAGTATCAAGCTGGGGCTCATCGGCCAATGCAGCAAAGCCTGCAATGTTAATCAAATTCTCCGTGCCTGCCCGACGGCGTAATTCTTGGCCGCCACCATGCAGCAAAGGTTCAACAACCAAGCCATCACGAATAATCAAAGCGCCTATGCCCGTCGGCCCACCCACTTTATGTGCAGCCACTGTCATCATATCGGCGCCCATCAAGCCAAAATTCACTTGGCGCTTGCCGACGGCTTGCACAGCATCAACATGTACCAAAGCGCCAGCCGCATGGGCGATCACCATAACCTGTTCCAGCGGCTGCACAACACCGGATTCATTGTTGGCAACCATGACTGACACGAGCGTATTGGGACGCAGCATGTTTTCGAGCGCATCAATCATAACTCGGCCAAAACCATCGACCGGAATAATCTCAACCGACTTGCCAGTGGCTTTCGCTGCCGCCAAAACTGAATGATGTTCAACGGCCGAAACTAAAATCCGGTCAACCGCTACACCGCGCAGGGCCATGTTATTGGCCTCTGTGCCACCACTCGTAAACGTAATCATTTGCGGCAGGCAGCCGAACCAAAATCCCAGCTTTTCGCGTGCGTCGCTCAACAGCTTTCGCGCCGCCCTGCCCTCGCCATGCACGGACGATGCATTGCCATCCACATCCATCGCCGCAATCATCGCCGTCTTCACCGAAGGGCGAAGCGGGCTGGTGGCGTTATGGTCGAGGTATGATCTCATGCAAGCGGCCTTACATGACGGTCTTTGGTTTGCTTGATTGAAGCGGCCAAAGCGAGGTTTCGCTTTGAGACAACATCATCAAGTGAAATTGAATCCAAAAAGCCCATCATTTGGCGACCCATAGAAGACCAAAGATCATGGGCACAGCAGCGCTCGCCCTTCACACA
Organism: Aestuariivirga sp.; assembly: GCA_043757105.1. Classification (GTDB taxonomy): domain Bacteria; phylum Pseudomonadota; class Alphaproteobacteria; order Rhizobiales; family Aestuariivirgaceae; genus Aestuariivirga. The sequence goes on from JAYVPZ010000098.1 coordinate 1,792, forward strand.
GCCATGCACAGCCGAACCGTCACAGCGTGTGATACGAATGTCTTCATCCACAGCCAGAATGACATCGCTCATGTTGATTTCAGATGCATCACGCGCCAACACATAGCCGCCGCCGGGCCCACGCGCACTTGTCACCAATCCAGCACGGCGCAGTTTGCCAAAAAGTTGTTCGAGATATTCTTGGCTAATGTCTTGGCGATCAGCGATTTCGGACAATGACACGGGTTTGCCATTGGCATTTTCGCCAATATCAATCATTGCCATCACGGCATAACGACCTTTGGTGCTCATTTTCATGGCTAACCACTATTCCCAATCACGAAAAGCTTGCTTTTTGCCCCCCGCCCCGTGCTAAAGCCCGTCGGAACGATGATGGCGATCGGTTTCCGTTTTAAACGGCAACCTTTCGGATTTCATATAATAAATCCGAGTAGCGGAGTCAACTAATGGCAGCCATGCCATGGTGACAACCGTCAACCGATAGAAACGGGATATTTCATGCCAGAAGTCATTTTTAACGGACCAGCCGGACGCATTGAAGCGCGTTACCATCAGGGCAAGTCTGCCGCCTCTCCCATTGCGCTCATCCTGCATCCGCACCCCACTTTTGGTGGCACGATGAATAATCCGATTGTTCATTCCCTGTATCAACTTTATCAAAGCCGTGGCTTCTCAGTTTTGCGATTCAATTTCCGGGGCGTGGGCCGAAGCCAAGGCTTGTTTGACAATGGTGCAGGAGAGTTAGCAGATGCCGCATCAGCTCTCGATTGGATGCAGGCTCTCAACCGCGAGTCAAAGATTTGTTGGATTGCTGGCATTTCATTCGGCGCTTGGATTTCGATGCAGCTGCTCATGCGCCGTCCGGAAATATCTGGGTTTATTTCAATTGCACCTTTGGCCAAGCATTATGATTTTTCGTTTCTTGCTCCGTGCCCCGCTTCGGGATTGTTTGTGAATGGTGGCAAGGATACGGTAACGGCTCCTGAGGCTGTTCACACTTTGGTGTCAAAGTTGAAAACGCAAAAAGGCATCACCATCGAACATAAAGTAATGCCTGATGCGAACCATTTCTTCGAAGGCAAGGTTGATGAGCTGACAAAGATTTGCGCAGATTATGTGGATCGGCGATTAACGATGGAACGATAGGCTGATGCCAAAGAAGCAAGATCGGCGATTGAATGTTGGCGTTCTCGGCTGTGGGCCGATAGCTCAATTTGCTCATTTTGAATCTGCTTTGAAAGCTCGCAATGCTGATCTCTATGCAATTTGTGATGTCGCCGAAGATATGGTCGAGCGCATGGGTAACACTTATTTGCCACAAAAGCGCTTTTATGATTATCAAAAGATGTTGGATGATCCAGCACTCGATGCGGTGATCATTGCGACATCTGACGCGTTTCACGTGCCTGCTTCGACCATGGCTTTAAAGGCTGGAAAACATGTGCTCTGTGAAAAGCCGATTGGTGTTGGCGTTGAAGAAGTTGAGGGGCTGGCCGCTGCCGTTGAAAAATCAGGCAAAGTTCTGCAGATAGGCCACATGTTGCGTTTTGATGCTGGCCTTGAAGCAGGCCGTGCTTTTGCCCAAAATGAAATGGGCCAACAACTGGCTTTTAAAGCTTGGTATTGTGATTCAACCCATCGCTATCAGATGACCGATGCAGTTCAACCATTGCCAATTCTCAGCGCCTCTGCCCGCAAGCCGACGGTCAATCCAAAAGCTGATCTCAAACGCTATTACATGCTGGCCCATGGCTGCCATTTGCTGGATTTAGCGCGATATTATTGTGGTGAAATAACTGAAGTCAGTGCACGGTTGAATGAAAAATTTGGGGCTTACAGCTGGTTCATTGAAGTGGATTTTGCCAATGGCTGCATGGGGCATCTTGATCTTACGGTTGCAATCCGTATGGATTGGAGTGAGGGCCTGACACTTTATGGAGAGCATGGAAGTGTGGCAGCCAAAACCTATAACCCATGGTATTATAAATCATCTGATGTTGAAATTTTTCACGAGAAAGACGCAACATTTCGTAGACCGCTCGGTGCTGACGGGCACTTTTATCGGCGGCAACTTGAAGGTTTTGCTGATGTGATTTTGGAGGGAGCACCAATGCGTGGTGCTGATATTCATGACGGTATTGCTTCAGTGCGAGCTATGGTGGCAGTTGCGCAATCGGTACGGACGGGCAAGTCAGTTCGGCTTGCTGAAGTAAGTGGACTCGTCTGATGCAGCTTGGCATTTTCGCCAAAACATTTTCGGCGCAAGGTGCAGCACCTGTTCTTAAAGCCGTTCGTGATGCCGGATATGTTGCTGCACAGTTTAATATGGCCTGTGTTGGTTTGTCTTCAATGCCAATTGAAATTTCACCTGAAATTATCAATGAAATTTCTACAGCCTCAAAAAAATATGGTGTGGCCATCGCTGCGGTCTCAGGCACCTATAATATGGCGCATCCTGATCCAACGATCCGCGCTGACGGCTTGCGTCGTCTTGGTGTGATCATTGCAAAAGCCAAGGCCATGGGCACACATCTTGTAACGCTTTGTACGGGCACGCGCGACCCTGACGATCAATGGCGCTGGCACAAAGATAATTCCACGCCTGATGCTTGGCACGATATGCGAGCCGAAATGGAAAAGGCTTTGGCCATCGCTGAAACGCATTGCGTCACGCTAGGGATGGAGCCTGAGCTGGCAAATATCGTTTCAAACGCTGCTCGCGCGAAGCAATTAATTGATGAGTTAAAATCCCCGTCTCTACGTGTGGTTCTTGATCCAGCCAACTTATTTGAAGTTGAATCCGAATTGAAGCGCCGTTCGATAATCGCCGAAGCGACGAATGATTTGGCAGGTCATATAGCTATGGTTCACGCGAAGGATCGCAATTCAGTTGGAAGTTTTGTTGCGGCAGGCCAAGGTGTTATCGATTTCAAATTTTTTGTCCAATATTTGAAGCATGTAGGTTTCGATGGCCCGATAGTAACTCATGGATTGAGTGAGGCCGAAGCGCCGAGTGTGGCCGAATTTTTGAAAACCATCATTGCATGAGCCAGATTGGTTTTTTTCATGATTGTCTTGCATTTGCGGGATATGATTTTGGCCACGGGCCAGGTGCTGTTTTTCAACATGGGCTTGGCGGTGATGTTGGGCAGATCAATGAAGCCTTTTCGGTTGGCCATGTGCGCCGCCTAACACTCGAATGCCGTGGCCACGGACACACACCATTTGGCGATGCAACTCAGTTTTCGATTCCGCAATTTGCAGATGATGTTTTAACGTTTGCAGACTCGCGTGGTGTAGAGAAATTCGTGGTCGGCGGCATCTCAATGGGCGCTGCAATCGCCCTTCGAATTGCTATCATTGCGCCAGAACGAGTGAAAGCTTTAATCCTCGCTCGTCCCGCTTGGGGCTGGGAGTCGGGGCCAGGTAATATGAGTGTTTTCAATGTCTTGTCGAAGTTCGTTGAGAACCAAAATAAAGCAGGTTTTGAGCAAACTGATATAGCCAAAAATTTTGCCTTCAACGCACCCGATAATTATGCGTCGTTGCTCAGATTATTCGAAAAACCAAACTCACCAATGGTCGCTAAACTCCATTCCAGTATAGCATCAAGCGGGCCAGAAGTTTCTGAAAAACAGGTCGGCGCAATTCAGGTACCCACGCTTGTCTTGGCCAACGCTGTTGATCTGATTCACCCCATATCGCTGGCCCAAAAATTATCATCGACGATAGTTGGTTCGCGCTTCATTATTATCACGCCGAAAGCAACCGACAAAGCAAAGCATTTCGCAGAATTCCATATCGCTGTTAAAGATTTTTTGAAAAATATCGAGGTTTTAAATTGAGTACTTCACATCGCCCTGCCCCTGATTGGTTTATCGACTTGCCGAATGATCGCTTGTTGGCAGAAATCTCTTTGTGGTCAGCTGATCTGGGCCGATTAGCGGATGACACAAAGCGCATTGAACCTTTCACCGATATTTTTCATGTCGATGTGTCGGATGGGCATTTTTCACCTGCCATGTTGTTCTTTCCGGATTTATTGTCGAGTGTTCGAAAAGTAACTGCTAAGCCCATTCATGTGCATCTCATGGTGGCTGACGGCATATTGATGGATCAAGTTTCGCAATTCATCGAAGCCGGTTCTGATCTTATTAGTGTTCATGCTGAAAATGCAAATGCACTTGAAGCACTGTCGGCGATCAAAGCTGCGGGCCTCAAAACGGGCGTGGTGTTGCAACTGCATACTCTTGTACAAGACGCAGTGAAGTTCGTACCGCATATCGATATGTTAACCCTGCTTGGAACGCGCATGGGCATCAAGGGCGTGGGCTTGGACGACGAGGCACCTTCGCGTTTGCACGAAGCGCGCGCATTGGTGGCCAATACGGGTCATCGCATTATTGTAGCAGCTGATGGTGGCATTCGGGATAATACCGTGCCTAAATTGCGCGCGGGCGGTGCTGAAACTATTGTAATGGGTTCACTTGCATTTGGTGCTCATGATTTGGCTTCGCGAATGGATTGGGTGCATGCGCAATAATCTCACATTGGGAATTGATCTGGGTGGCACACAACTGCGTGCCGCCGTACTGGATGCACAAGGCCAAATATTGCGCCGCGCCGCTGTTGCAACAGATGTTGCAGGTGGCCCATATGCCGTAACTGCGCAAATGGTAGAGCTTTCGTCCCAAGTGAGCGATGGTCTCATGCATCAAATCACGAGTGCTGGTGTTTCTTCACCTGGGCCTTTGGATTTGGAAAATGGGCGTACATCCGATCTGCCCACACTGCCTGGTTGGCTAGATTTTCCTCTGCGACAAACGCTGACTGATAAATTGAAGATGCCAGTGGTTTTGGAAAATGATGGAGTAGCGGCTGTCAATGGTGAATGGAAATTTGGTGCGGGGCGCGGGCTTAACAATATTGTTTATGTAACTATCAGCACAGGCATTGGTGGTGGCGTGGTGGTTGACGGTCATCTGATGCATGGAAGGCTGGGCATGGCAGGCCATGTTGGCCACATGATGATTGACCCAAACGGCCCCATTTGTGGCTGCGGTGGACGTGGTTGTTTTGAAGCCGTTGCATCAGCTACTAATTTTTCAATTGCAGCGCAAAAACTTGGCTTCAATGACGGCAAGCAAGCTGTTGAACTGGCCCGCAGCGGAAACGCAAAAGCCAAAGCATTAGTAGATCAAGAGGCTGAATGGTTGGGCTATGGTTTTGCAAGTTTGTTGCATCTTTACAGCCCTGAAATCCTAATTGTTGGGGGTGGGCTTTCATCTGCGCTTGATTTGATGATGGTTGGCATCAGTTCGCAAATCACAAAACACGCTATGCCCGCATTTCGAAATGTAGAAGTCGTGCTCGCTGCGCTTGGCGACAATGCGGGGCTTGTAGGTGCTGCCGCATTGGCGATGCAAATCGTCTAATTCACTTTCGCCAGAACACCACCTGTTAATTCCACCTTCACACCGGTCGTGCTTGGAAAAGTAATCGACAATCCGCGCAATGATCGCACGGCCAGATAGGCCCAAGCCTCGGCCTCCATGCTATCGCCATTTAGATTTTCATCTTCCGCACTTACAACGTTCGGCAATATCTCGCGCAGCATCTGCATTAAAGTTGCGTTGTGTCTGCCACCGCCACAGATCACCCATTTTGCGGGTGGTTCATGAAACCAGTTTGCTGCTCGCGCAATTGAGTGGGCTGTGAATGCAGTAAGTGTTGCCCCACCATCTTCTAAACTGAGCCCTGAAAAATCAAGATTTGTAAAACTGTTTCGGTCTAATGATTTTGGTGGCCTTTTTGAAAAATATATATTTTCGAGTGCCGCTTTTAAATGAACAACAGATATGTGCCCCTTTGCCGCCGTTTCTCCACCGGCATCGAAATTCGCCTGAGTGTGTTTTTTTATCCAATCATTGATCAAAGCGTTGCCGGGGCCCGTGTCGAATGCAGTTATATAACCATCAGGCGCCACATGAGTAACGTTAGCCACGCCACCGATATTCACAAATGCAATCGGTGCCTCCTTCGCTAATGCACGGTGATAAGCTGGAACCAAGGGCGCACCCTGCCCGCCAGCCGCCACATCGGCTGCACGCATATCGTATACAACATCAATTCCAGTGGCTTTTGCCAGCGCCGCACCGTCTCCTAACTGAACGGTCAGCTTCTGATTGGGTTTGTGAATAACAGTCTGACCATGAAAGCCAATTACGTCGATATCTGAAGCTTTTAGGTGATTTTCCTCAAGAAACTGCCGGATTGCATTCGAGTGCCAGTCTGTGAGTAATTTTTCAGTTGAAAGCAAATTGCCAAGTCGCTGATTCCGTTCTGTAATACCAACCGCATCCACCAAAGCTTGCCGCAAGACGTCTTGCTGTTTCTGCTCATAAGAAAATGTCGCTGACGGCCCGCGCTTGACCAGCTTTTCACCATCCGTTTTGACCAATGCGACATCAATTCCGTCAAGCGAAGTTCCTGACATCAAACCGATACTTGTTAAGATTTTTGACATGAATCACACTTGTGTTATTAGGCGGCCATCATGACCCATTTTAAATCAGAATTTCTTAACACTTTATCCGAGCGCGGTTACATCCATCAATGCTCTGATTTTGTCGGGCTAGATGCTTTGGCCGCAGCGAACAAGGCTGTGGCTTACATCGGGTTTGATTGCACGGCTTCGTCTTTGCATGTGGGGTCATTGGTGCAAATCATGTTGCTGCATTGGTTGCAGCAAACCGGGAATAAACCAATTGTATTAATGGGCGGCGGCACGACGCGGGTGGGCGATCCATCAGGCCGCGACGAAAGCCGCAAAATTTTGTCGCTTGAGGATATTGAAAACAACAAGCGTGGTATACAGGGCGTGTTTGCAAAATTCCTAAAGTTTGGCGCTGCTGGCAATGATGCTTTGATGGTCGATAATGCTGAGTGGTTAACCACACTGAACTACATCGAAATGCTGCGCGATGTTGGCAAGTATTTTAGCGTGAACCGTATGTTGGCGATGGACAGCGTAAAACTGCGGCTAGACCGCGAACACGAGCTTTCGTTTATCGAGTTCAACTATATGGTTCTGCAAGCTTATGACTTTACGGAATTGGCGCGGCGCTATGGATGCAACTTGCAAATGGGTGGCAGCGATCAGTGGGGCAATATCGTCAATGGTATGGATCTGGGACGCCGCATGGGCACGCACCAACTTTATGCACTCACCTCACCTCTGATAACGCTTTCATCGGGTGCTAAGATGGGAAAGACTGCGTCCGGCGCGGTTTGGCTCAATGCTGACATGCGCAGCCCCTATGACTATTGGCAATTTTGGCGCAACACTGAGGACGCCGATGTAAGCCGCTTCCTAAAACTTTTCACGGCGCTTCCCCTTGATGAGATTGCCCGTCTTGAGAAACTGGGTGGTGCCGAAATTAATGAAGCAAAAAAAATATTGGCAAATGCTGCTACTAAATTTTTGCACGGTGAAGCTGCGGCCCATCTCGCCTCTGAAACTGCTCGTAAAACTTTTGAAGAAGGAGCGAGTGCTGCTGGTCTGCCAACAGTTCAAATTAATATGTCCCATCCTGTCACGATTTTAGCAGTACTTGTTCAGGCCGGATTGGCTTCTTCAAACAGTGAAGCAAAGCGCTCAATTCAAGGCGGTGCGATCAAAGTGAATGATGCAACGGTGAGTGACGAGAAACTCACAGTTTCAAAATCTGATTTGAATACTGAAGGGGTCATCAAACTTTCTATGGGAAAGAAAAAGCACGTTTTGATTACACCTGCCTAATCAGTTGGTGACGCGGCCCGGAGATTTTTTGGTGGTGAAATCAAACAACCTGCGGAAAATGCCAGGTGCAATTGCTGAAAGCGGATTGATCTTCACCAGCGGTTTGGCAAATGTGCCGCCGACAAAATATGTCACACCAAACAGGCCCTCATTGCTGTTGCCTCCACTCAA
>JAYVPZ010000099.1:0-2502 GCA_043757105.1 Aestuariivirga sp.
GCGTTTCACCACCAAAGCCTCCTTCAAGAAAGCCTCCTTCAAGAAAGCCTCATATGAATCACGCTTCAGCTGATTTGAGAATCCCCTAATTGACGACACGCCCTAGTCATGGAATTACGGTACCACTCCATTGAATCAAATTCGGAACCTGTGGCCAGGGATCTCATCCCCGGCATTGCCGGATCTTCTCCAGAGGAGAAGGGTAGTAGTTCGTAATGTATCTTTTTACGATTCTCTTTTGGAGAAGCTGGCGCAACGCTACTGATGAGGTTCCTAGCAGCATGCACGATTTCCAAAATGGGTCTGAAATTTCAGTTGATTTCGGATTGCGGTGCCACCGCGCTTCAAGCTGCTTCCGGCACATAATGCAGCACTAAAAGCTGCGACTGTGGCAAAGGTGTTAACGCATAGGCATGGCCTTCATCGTCGCTGAATTCTACCAGCAGATTTTCGGCATCAAGGACATCGACAACAGTGCCAACTTGTCCGCTCGCCAAAGATTTTTCGGGCACATCTTCAAGCAACGCCACTACGTCCAAAAGTTCAGGCAGCTTTTTTGTTATCTTCGACATTTTATTCATCACAGCACCCAACAGGTTATGAGGCGGGGATAGTGTTTCCCCGTTTTTATGATCCAGACTGTTCTTACCACAGCTGACTGCTCATGTCGCGTCAAAGGTATATCAACCCGCCAGCGGCTGCCAAAGCTGTCGGTCTCCTGCTTTTCAACAGGTTGGTTTTGAACGCCTTCAAGCAATTTCTGTTGCAACCATTCAGCATCATCGACCGTCAAGCCAATCGCTTCGCGGAATACGCGGGATTTGTGCCGTCCACGCGGATGGACAGCGTTTAGACAGTAGCCACGCAACTTAACAATTTCGATAACTGCGTCTTGTGAATTTGGAAGTTTTTGCATGGGAGGCAACAATAGCGCAGGAAGCGCGAAACACAAAACTCAGAGGACATTTCTGCGTCGACGAAGCGTGAAGTTGCAAATCGGAAACAATCCTTTGATGCTATTCCACCCGCATCCCCTCATCTATCCCATCCGTCTTCGCTGCGCTTTGACTGATGGGCCCCTTTCTTCTCCCGTTGAAGAAACGGGAGAAGACTCTAGGCTTGGCTTTCGATTAGGCGCTCGGCTAGGCCTGCCATGCGCTCCGCTTCGACATTCGCAAACGCAAAGCGCAGATAATCTTCCTGTCCGGGACCGAACATGGAGCCGGGAAGGCAGAGGAGGTCGTTTTGTTTGGCTAAGCGCATGGCCACTGATTTTGAAGTCTCACCTGCAAACGGGTGTTTCACATAAGCGAAATAGGCGCCGCTGCCGACGAGTGTGTAATTCAGACTATTGGATTTAAAGGCCTGTCTCATGGCATCGAGACGCCCGCGCATCACAGCTTTTTTCTCGGTCTTCCAATCATCAAGCGCGGTTAACCCAAACAACACGGCGCGTTGGGAAATTTGGGGAGGGCAGACGGTCATGGTGTCGAGAACTTTTGCCACTTGGTAAAGCACATCTTGGCCAGCGATGATCGCTCCCAAACGGTAACCAGCCAACGCATAAATTTTTGAAAAACTATAAAGTTGAATCAAAACATTTTGCCACCCATCACGGGTCAATAGATTATGGGGTGGCGCTGCGTCTGGTCTAAAATCTTTGTATGTTTCATCCAAAATCAGCGCGATGCCAGCACTGAGAGAAACATCATAAAACTGATTTAATATTGAACTTGGATAGATTGCACCTGTTGGATTATTGGGCGAGCACAACACAATGGCCCGCGTGCGGCTATCAATCAACGATGCCGCAAGTTCTGGTGACGGATGAGACACGCCTTCTGAAAATGCGGGGATCGCCCTGATCTCGATTCCCATCATTGTGAGCCACATCTGATGATTAAAATAATAGGGCACCGGAATAATTACGTTATCGCCAGCCTCGGCCACGGACATGATGGCTGCCGCAAAAGCTTGATTGCACCCCGTTGTAATCGCAACTTCAGTTGCAGAAATGCGGGCCGCATAGTCAGCACTGATATGAGCCGCGTAAGCTTCACGCAGCGGCATGATGCCAAAGATATCGGTATATCCGCCTGTGCTCGGCTCATGTGCAAGCCGCGCAATCTCGTTTTGCAAGATCTCAGCTGGAGGATAACTTGGCACCGCTTGACACATGTTCAACAGCTCGCGTGAACCCGAACGATCCTTCACCCAGCTCATTGCTTCCGCAATAGGTGGAAACTCAACTTGGCCAACCAATGGCGACAAACGGAACGTCATTCTAGATCCTCTTGGAATTTGTCAATTCTTAGGGCATGAAGGCACCCATGGAAAGCACCACTATCGAAACTATTTTGAAGCAGCGCGGGGCATGGCTAAAGGCCATCCATGGCGAGGCCTCGGTTGCGCATGCAAACGCGGTCGTATCTCGTCATATTAGCGAAAACTATATGTTGTTTGAAAAAGTGCGTGATTATGTTTTCAAAGCAACGGACGATT
>JAYVPZ010000100.1:0-2499 GCA_043757105.1 Aestuariivirga sp.
TGCCACGGCGGTAAGAACGCCAGATGCTACGAATGAGCCCATGACAAATTTGCGCACCGGAATTCCGTTGAGAGCAGCCGCCTTGGGGCTGGCACCAATAGCATAGAGATATCGGCCCAGTGGCGTGTATTCAAAGATCAACCACATCACCAAGGCCAGAGCCAGAACATAATAGCCAGCAATCGGCAGACCAAAAACAAAAGTGGCATTTAGGGCATAAAAACTATCCGGCACCACACCAACAATCTGCCGGCCACCCGAATGCCAAAGCGCAATCGCATAAAGAATAGTACCCGTGCCCAGTGTTGCAATGAACGAGTCAATTTTGGCCACTTCCACAAGCAGGCCGTTCAAAACGCCCATGACTGCGCCCAGAGACAGCACAATCAGAACCGCTATCGGCCAAGGCACATGAAACATGGTTTGCAAGCTGAGTGCTAAAATATGCCAGAGCACAATGCCGTAACCCACGGTCAGGTCAATGCGGCCAGCGGCCATGGGGATCATGGCGGCGAGGGACAATATTGCGATGATGGATTTATCGAAGATGATAGAACGCAGATTCAACAGCGTGGGAAAAGTATTTGGCAATAAAAACGAAAACAGCAGCAATAATAATATTGTGAGCAGCACCAACCCATAAACCGGAATCCAGCGTCCAAGCTTCTGGCTAAAACTCAAATTTTGCAACTCATGCCGCGTCGGTTCTAAGGCGGTGGATTGGATAGAGTTCATTTAAGCAGCCTCAGATGCAGATGCAGTGTGAATAAGATTTTCAATGGTGAGATTTTTACCGAAGATTTCGGCTGTAATGATACCCCGAGAAAACACCAGTGCACGGTGACAAATATTTGCCACCTCTTCAAAATCAGTTGAAACCACGATAACGGTGAGTTTGCTTTCCAGCGCCTTAGCAATCAGGCGGTAGATTTCAGCTTTTGCACCCACATCAACACCTGATGTTGGATCCTCCGCAATCAACACCCGCCGTCCCGTGGCTAACCAGCGCCCCACAACAACCTTCTGCTGATTTCCACCTGATAAAGCTTCAACCGGTAAATGCGGATCATTGGGTCGAAGGCCCACGCTTTCACCGATGGTGCGCGCTTGCTCGGCCTCATTGGCTGGTGACATGAATGACATTAGTGTGCGGCCAATGCTCCACGGATTGAGAAAAATATTCTCGCGGATCGACAATGAAAGCGCAACGCTCTCTTCCGTGCGATCACGCGCCACTAAACCAATGCCTTGATTGAGCGCGGCTTCTGGCGAAGAAAGATCAAGTTTCTTACCATCCAGCATAACAGTGCCTTCATGCTCAATTGCACCAAACAGCGCGCGGCCTACGGCCTCTTGGCCAGCGCCGCGCAAGCCAACCAGCCCCAGCACTTCACCTTCACGCGCCGAGAATGAAACAGGGCCAGCATCAAACGTGCTGAGGTGAGAAACTTTCAGCGTCTCAGCGCCGTCTCGCTTTGCGCCACGATGATAAAGCTCCTTAACTTCGCGGCCCACAATCATATTCACCAGCGCCGCAGGAGAAGTGGATTTAACAGACGTATCCCCCACTAGTTTACCATCACGCAACACCGCCACACGATCAGCAAGTTTAAAAATCTCATCGAGGCGGTGCGACACATAAATCATGCCCACACCACGCGCCTTTAATCCGCGCAGCACAGCAAACAAACGTTCCACTTCATCAGCAGGCAAGCTTGCGGTCGGCTCGTCCAGCACCAGCACATCAGCATCCGTGGCCAAGGCTCTTGCAATCGCCACCAATGATTTTTCAGTGCGGCTTAAATCTTGAATACGGCGTGATGGATCAAAATCACAGCCGACCAATTTCAAACATTCAGAAGCACGGCGTTCAGTGGCGCGCCAATTGATCAGCTTACCACGCATGGAAAATCCTTGGGCCAGCCCCACATTTTCACCAACGCTCATCCATTCAACAAGACCTAAATCTTGGTGGATAAAAGCCACAGATTGTTTTTGGTTGGGTTGCGGCGGGCGGTGCGCATAGGGTTGGCCTTTAAAAAGAATGCGGCCTTCTTCGGGTTTGTGAATGCCTGCGAGTGATTTTATGAGGGTGGACTTTCCAGCGCCATTCTCTCCTAGCAATGCCAAAATTTCACCAGCGGCTAAGTTCAGCGACACATTGCTCAAAGCTGTGGTGCCACCGAACCTCTTGGTGACGCCCTCAAATGCCACAAGCATTTGTGTCAAAATTTTACTCTCCCATATCGGCTGCGGTGTTCCACAACTCATGAATTTGAAATAACTTTATTGCACGGGAGAGTTATTACAAGGGGAGAAAAATTTAATTTGCATCCATCATCCCTCCCCATCTTACATTGGGGAGGGCAGTTCTCGTGCCCGAACTTTCCACCCCTGCAACAGGCAGGGGAATCGCATATGACGAATAGGTATTGCGGATCATGGATTTGAGGACTCAATAGATATGCAGTTTGGAGGAGAACTGCAATGTCTGAGTTA